>JAVVZC010000321.1:0-1011 GCA_036650755.1 Oscillospiraceae bacterium | reverse complement strand
TCCTTGCGGCTCTGGTCGTTGAGCTTGTCGATTTTCAGCTGCAAGCCCTTGCGGGTTTTTTCCATCTGCTTGATAGTGAAATTCTCGGCTCTGTCCCGCTTTGCCTCGTTAATGCCCATGATGACTTCATCAATCTGCTGGCTGAGAATGTCTGTTTGCCGCGCTACACTAACAGGAATTTTTTCAAACTGGCTGTGCCCGATGATAACGGCATCATACTCGCCGGTGGCAATCCGACCACAGAAACGCTTGCGGTTTTTGGCTTCAAAATCCTTTTTGGTGGCGACTAAGATGTTGGCAGAGGGGTAGAGCTGCAAAAAATCGCTTGCCCATTGCTCGGTCAGGTGGTTGGGGACGGCGAACAGGGACTTTTGGCACAGCCCAAGCCGTTTGCTTTCCATGGCGGATGCAACCATCTCGAAGGTCTTGCCGGCACCAACACAGTGCGCCAGCAGGGTGTTCCCGCCATACAAAACGTGGGCGATGGCATTGACCTGATGGGGGCGCAGGGCGATTTCCGGGCTCATGCCGGAGAAGGTGATGTGACTGCCGTCATACTCACGAGGGCGGTTAGAATTGAACAGGATGTTGTACTCCTTGCACAGCACCTCCCGTCGCTGCGGGTCTTTCCAAATCCAGTCGGTAAACTGCGCCTTTAATAGCTCCTGCTTGCTCTGGGCGATGGCAGTTTCCTTTTTGTTTAAGATTGCCTGCCGGTGCCCATCCGCGTCATACTGATAGTCAAAAACGCGGACATCCTTCAAGTTAAGACTGCTTTCGATGATTTCGTAGGCATTTAATCGCTTTGTGCCGTAGGTGTTGACAGCTTTCACGTTGGTGTTGTCCTTGCTTTTACCCTCAATGCGCCACTCGCCGGTGAGCTTGGAGTAGTGGATTTTGATGCTCCACTGGGCGTAGCGGGGAGTGTCCAGCGTTTCAAAGACAAACTGGCGGATCACATCGGTGGAGAGCCAGGTTGCGCCCAGCCGCACGGCGATTTCGCTGGCGGTG
>JAVVZC010000320.1:0-1022 GCA_036650755.1 Oscillospiraceae bacterium | reverse complement strand
CAGGTGGCTCTTGAAAAGGCACGGGCAGACCGAGTTAAGGCGCAAGCCGAATTTGACGAAGCTAACGCAAACCTGAAAAAAGTCATCGAGGAAGAAAAGGAAGCCGAGAGCAAAGCAAAAGCAGCTGCCGAGGAAAAAAAGAAAGCCGCCGCTGAAAAAGCATTGGATGCCGACGGAAAACCGGCGCCCCTTTCCGAGGAAGAAAAGAAAGCCGCAAGTGACGCAGAAGCTGCCGAAAAAAAGCTTAAGGACGCCGCCGAGGAAAAAAAGAAGGCCGCAAATAAAGCCGTATCGGATGCCGATAAAAAGCTTAAGACCGCCGTCAACGCCGTGAAACAGGCGGAAAAAGAATCCGGTCAGGCAACCGTCGCCGCGGGCTCGGCAGAGCGGGCAAAATCCAACGCTACCTCTCAGGTCGCAAACCTTGAAAGCCAAATTGCCTCCTTGCACAACAGGGGCGAGGCACTGAAAAAGCAGGCAGAAAAAGCAAAAGCCTCCTCCGAAAAGCTCAAAACGCTTAGCGAGGAAAGCGAGGCGGCGGCAAAAACCGCCAATGAAAAGCTTAGCGCCGTGGAAAAAGCCGCCCAAGAAAGCGGCAAAGCTCTTGAAGCCGCAAAAAAGGCAGTGGTTAAACCAAAATCCGACCTGAATGCGGAAATGGAAAAGCTTGCGGAAGCTGAAACAACCGCCGACAAAAAGCTTAAAAACTATAACGACCTTCAAGAGACACTGCGCAATGACAAGGCGGAGCTTGGCAAGCAGAGCAAGATTTGGCAGACACTGATCAACGCCGAAAGAGTTTCAGGATTACGGATGGAAAGCTCCCGTAAGCAGGCGGACACCATCCCGAGCAAGGTAAGCAATTGCGGCAGCGAGAACAAAAAGGTTCAAAGTGCCGTTGAGGTTATTGAAGCCAACAAGCATTATCCCATCGTTCAAAACGAGAGCAACGACGTCCGAAAGGCAGTTTCCAACATCCAAAGCACAGCAAACTTCTTCCGCGATTGCCTTCCCCCACCACC
>JAVVZC010000319.1:0-1040 GCA_036650755.1 Oscillospiraceae bacterium | reverse complement strand
CTCTCCCGCTCCAAAAACTTCGTCTCCGTCCGCGAAACCGCCTTCTCATCCCGCTCCCCGGCAGGCTTCCCCGCAGGCTTTGCTCCCGCCTTAGGTTTCCCCGAAGCCTTCGCTCCGCCCTCCGGCACGGGCTTATCCCCCTTGCCGCGATTATACTTTTGCGGAGCATCGGGACGCACCAAGCATCCCTTTGTAAACCCGATAAGGTCCTCTCGCCCCGCCTCTTTTAAAGCTTCAATCACAAGCCGCCGCTTGTCGGGACGCTTCCATTGTAGCAACGCCCTTTGGAGCGCTTTTTCGTGAAAGCTTCGTGCGACATAGACAGGCTCCATTGTTTCCGGGTTCAGCCCCGTGTAGTACATGCAGGTGGAAATAGTGCCCGGTGTGGGGTAAAAATCCTGCACCTGCTCCGGCTGACGCCCAATGCCCTGAAGGTATTCCGCCAGCCCCACAGCATCTTGAAGGGTGCTGCCCGGGTGGGAGCTCATCAGGTAGGGAACCACAAATTGCTCCTTCTCGTAGCGCTGATTGAGGCGGCTGTATTTTTCCATAAAGCGCTCGTAAACTTCAATATGGGGCTTGCCCATGCAGTCCAAAACCCCGTCGATGCAGTGCTCGGGGGCGACCTTTAGCTGACCTGAGATGTGGTGGTGGACAAGCTCCGCGAAAAAGTCGCCGTTGCTGTCCTCCAGCATGTAGTCAAAGCGAATTCCACTGCGGACAAAGACCTTTTTGACGCCGGGAATTTCCCGAAGCTTCCGCAAAAGCGCAAGGTAATCCGAGTGGTCGGCGTCCAAGTTTTTGCAAGGCTCCGGGGTCAAGCAGCGCTTGTTTTTGCAAACGCCGTTTTTGAGCTGATTTTGGCAGGAGGGGTGGCGGAAGTTTGCCGTGGGCCCGCCGATGTCGCTGACATAGCCCTTCCAAAGCGGGTGCTTTGTCATTTCCGTGACCTCACGGATGATGGAGGCGTGGGAGCGGCAGGAAATTGTCCGTCCCTGATGGAAGGTGAGGGCGCAAAAGTTGCAGTCCCCGAAACAGCC
>JAVVZC010000318.1:0-1049 GCA_036650755.1 Oscillospiraceae bacterium | reverse complement strand
AGGACTATAACAGATCCACTCAGTGCATGATAAACAAGTGGGACGTTAACTGCACCGACTATCCCCAGGTTTGCGGCGCTGCACTTTCTCTCCACCGTGAGTATTGGTTCCAAGGCGCCGGCTGTCTTGACCCCTACCTTAACAAGACCGACGTTAAGGTTGACAAAATGATGAAAAAGGGCTACGAAAAGGACAAGAAAAACGACACCAACAAGCCAAGATACCGTGCAATCGTTTGGGCGTGCCCCGCACATTATTACACAAACTTCACCTATTGGGCTGAGCATTGCTGGGGCGTAAAAACCTTGGTCGATATGGAATCCATGCTCTCCTACCACATGTACCACATCGGCGACAAGGAAGAAGTCATGATCGACCTTGCCAAGAGCTATGAGCGAATGATGATGCGCTCCCACACCAACGGCGGCTACGTCAACTCCCTTGACGAGTGCTGGAAGATGTGCAAAAAATTCAACGTTAATATCGTCATAATGTACGACCATGTTTCCTGCAAAAACGTGGGCGCTCTCCATGGTCTTTATGAAGATCAGGCGAGAGAGCGGGGCATTCACCTTATCTGGGTTCCCCATGACCTTATGGACCCCCGCACCGTCTCCAGAAAGGCAATGCGCGACGCGTTTAACAACTACATGATCAACGTTTTCAGAGCAACTCCCCTGGATCCCTCCCTTGTGGATTACGAGGACCCCATAAGCTGGTAAAAATACAACTCAATGTATTATGAAAGGAATGGTCACACATTATGAAATATTACGGCGGATGTGACGTAGGTTCAACCTACACAAAATGCGTAATAATCGACGAAACAGGAGCTATCGCAAGCTCATTAACCATTAAGAGCAAAATCAACGCTGGAGAGAGCGCCCAAACAGCCTTGGAGCAAACCGTTGCCAAAGTCCCCGGGCTTAACAGCCCCGACGACCTTGCCTACCTCATTGGTACAGGCTATGGCCGCAACAAGGTTCCTCAGGCACAGGAGAACATCTCCGAAATTTCCTGCCACGCCATGGGCGTTCATGTAACTAACC
>JAVVZC010000317.1:0-1078 GCA_036650755.1 Oscillospiraceae bacterium | reverse complement strand
AAGCCCACAAGGTTTTCTTTTCTCGCCCTGTCGCCTGCATACATGGCGCGAACTTGGGGAAGGGTGACGTGGGATTCGTCCACAAAAAGCATGAAGTCCTTTGGGAAATAGTCAAGCAGGGTCATGGGCGCGGAGCCCACGGGTCTGCCGCTGATGATGCGGGAATAGTTTTCGATGCCGGAGCAATAGCCCAGCTCCTGCATCATTTCGATGTCATAGTTTGTGCGCTGAGCAATGCGCTGTGCTTCGATAAGCTTGCCGTGCTCCTGAAAATATGCCACCCGCTCATCGCATTCACGGCGAATTTCGCCGATTGCCTCCGCCATTTTTTCCTTGGTGGTGACATAGTGGCTGGCGGGGTAAATTGCAACGTGGTTCAGCCGCAGGCGTGGCTCCCCCGTGACAACATTTATTTCGCTGATGCGCTCGATTTCGTCACCGAAAAACTCCACACGGATGGCGGTGTCGGAGGAATAGGCGGGAAAAATTTCAACGGTGTCGCCCCGAACGCGGAACATGTTCCGCTCAAAGGCAATGTCGTTGCGCTCATAGCGGATGTCGATTAGTCGGCGCAAAAGCTCGTCACGGTCCCGCCTTTGACCGGGGCGCAGGGAGATGACCATGGCGGCGTAATCCACTGGGTCGCCCAAGCCGTAAATGCAGGAAACGGAGGACACGACAATAACGTCCCGCCGCTCATAAAGCGAAGCTGTGGCGCTGTGGCGCAGGCGCTCGATTTCCTCGTTGATGGCGCTGTCTTTTTCGATGAAGGTGTCCGTGTGGGGGATGTATGCCTCCGGCTGGTAGTAGTCGTAGTAGGAGACGAAATATTCAACGGCGTTGTCGGGGAAAAACTCCTTAAATTCCGCGCAAAGCTGGGCGGCAAGGGTTTTGTTGTGCGCCAAAACAAGGGTGGGGCGCTGAAGCTTTTCGATGACCTTTGCCATGGTAAAGGTTTTGCCGCTGCCGGTTACGCCCAAAAGTGTTTGGGCTTCAAAGCCCAAATTGACACCTCGGACAAGTGCGTCAATCGCCTCCGGCTGGTCGCCCGCAGGCTGGTATTCGCTGACTACGTGGA
>JAVVZC010000316.1:0-1114 GCA_036650755.1 Oscillospiraceae bacterium | reverse complement strand
TCGGACTTGCCTTGGCTGTCAAAGGTGATGGGGCTGTTGGGGATGGTGACCTTTGTGCCGCCGGGAGTTTGAATTTCACGAAGGAAGTCGTTTGCAAGTGCCTGCTCGTCGGTGTAAACATCGGCGGGGTTGGTGACAAATTCGAAAACCGTGTCGATTTTGATCATGGTTTCCTTGATTGTTTCGGAGTCAATTTTGGGGAATTCCTCGTCAAACATCTTAATCAGCTCGGGCATGCTGGTAATGTAGCCCTTCAGTGTGCAGTATTTGGGATCGCCCTTCATTTCGGGGTGACCAAGCATGTCAAAGTATGCGTCGCAACGGGTTTCCCAATGCTCCTCGGAGATGAATACCCATTTGCCGTCCTTGGTGGGATAGAAGTTGTCAAGGGGAAGGACAGGCTCCATGTGACCCTTGGGGAACTTGTGGCCAAACTGGGGACGCATGACGCCCGCAACGTTTGTGAACAAGCCGGCGGCGTAGAGGGAGATGTGAACAAGGTCGCCCTTGCCGGTTTTTTCTCTCTGATAGAGGGCGGCAAGCACGCCGGAAACAAGCTGAGAGCTTGTGACAGCGTCGCCGTAGCCATAGAAGGGCTTGAAGGGGCGGTCGCCTTTTGTTGTCCACTCGTCAATTGCGCCGGAGCGGCACCAGAAAGCGGCGGCGTCATAGCCGGGGCGGTCTTTTTCGGGGCCGACTTCACCAAAGCCGTTCAGATGAACAACGATAAGGCGGGGGAATTTTTCCTTAAGTGTTTCAAGTCCCAGACCCATTTTTTCAAGTGCTCTGGGGCGGGTGTTGGTTGCAAAAACGTCTGCATCCGCAAGAAGCTTGTACATAACTTCAACGCTCTCGGGAGCTGTCAAGTTAAGGCAAAGGCTGCTCTTGTTAAGGTTGTAGGGGGTGTACATGATGTTGTCCTGCTCCTCCACCGGCATGTGGAAAAGATGTCCGATGTTGCGATAGGACTCGCCGCGAGGAGGCTCGATTTTAACAACCTCTGCGCCCCAATCGGCGAGAATGCGGGTGCAATAGGGAACTGCCACGTGGGTGCCAAGCTCCACAACCTTAATGCCTTTAAGAATATCGTTGCTCATTTTCTGTTTCTCCTTTT
>JAVVZC010000315.1:0-1119 GCA_036650755.1 Oscillospiraceae bacterium | reverse complement strand
ACCCCATAAACAAGGAGAAAACACATGAAAGAGAAACGAAAGAGTAAATTTCCCATGGGACAGGCACTTGCCGTTTTGATAATCCTTATCATTTTGGCGGCAGTGCTGAACCCCTCGCTGCTGTTTTTCCTAACACCGGCACAGCAGCAGGTTCTTATCGACTTCCAAGCCACCTACTTCGCCGGGGCGATGCCCTTTAGCAGTGCCGGTGGCAGCTTCGATTGGCTCCGCGTTGTTGCCTTGGCAATTTTGCTTGCGGTGTGCTGGGTCGTGGTTTTCGGCGTTGCACTGCTTTCAAAAACTTGGAAGCTTAAAAATCGCCACGCCGAAACCATCAAGGGTCTGATTTGCAACTGCATCCGCTATGCCGTTGTCATTTTCGGCTTGGTCTACGGTCTGTCCATTTTGGGCGTCAACATGGTGGCTGTTATAACCTCCTTGGGAATTGTGGGCTTGGTGGTGGGCTTCGGCGCGCAAAGCCTGATTGAGGACGTAATCACCGGTCTGTTCATCATTTTTGAAGGGCAGTTCCACGTTGGCGACATCATCACAATCGACAATTTCCGCGGCACCGTCACCGCCATCGGCATCCGCACCACAAACCTTATGGACGCCGGCGGCAACATCAAAATCATCAACAATTCCGACATCCGCACCCTCACAAACCTCTCCGAGGTGGAGTCCTACGCCGTTGCGGAAATCGGAATCTCCTACAGCGCCTCACTTGAAAGCGCGGAAAAGGCAATCTTTGAGCAGCTTTCCGAAATGCCGAAGCTTTATCCCACAGTTTTCAAATCCGCGCCCGAGTATTCCGGCGTTCAGGATTTGGCGGCGTCCTCCGTCGTTCTTCGCGTGGTGGCAAAGGTGGAAGAAGCCAATGTCTACGCGGCGCGGCGGCTGATAAATCGGGAGCTAAAGCTATGTCTCGACCGAGCGAACATTGAAATTCCCTTCCCTCAAATGGTAGTTCACCAAGGAAGTTGATTGGTGTCCCGGCATTTTACATAAATATTCTTCCTAAAAATAAGGAGAGATACTATGAAAACGAAACACAGACTTCTTGCCCTGTTACTAAGCCTCTGCATGATACTAAGCCTAATGCCCCTAGGCGCCATGGCG
>JAVVZC010000314.1:0-1121 GCA_036650755.1 Oscillospiraceae bacterium | reverse complement strand
ACGACAAAACGCCCCCCACCGAAGCCGGTGAGGGGCGTTTTTTTAGTTGTCCAGCAGTGCCATCATGGATTTTAGGCGCTCAAACGAGGGGTGAACGTAGGTGTTCAGCGTGATGCTCACGTCCGAATGCCCCAAAATCATGCTAAGGGACTTGATGTCAAAGCCCAGCTCCACGCATTTTGTTGCAAAGGTGTGGCGCAGTGCGTGAAAATTCATGTCCCGCACACCGGCGCGGGCGAGGACGCACTTAAAATACCGCTGCAAATTTCGCGGCTCAATGGGCTTGTCCGCCCGATTTGAAAGCAAAAACGCCTCGTCCTCCCGCTTTTGCCGCCGCAAAACCACAAGCATTCCCGGTGAAAGCGGGATAATCCGCCGAGAATCCCGACTTTTCGGCGTGCCGAAGTACAAAACCGTTTTGCTGCCGCCGGGCACGTCGTTGCGGATGCGGGAGAGTGTGCGCCGCACGGAAAGCGTGCCCGCGCCAAGGTCAATGTCGCCCCATTTCAGCCCGCAAATTTCGCCCACCCGCAAGCCTGTGTTAAGGCACAGCAGAATTCCCAAATCTTTCCCATCGGGAATTTCGCCGATTTCGGAAACAATTTTCAGCCTTTCAGCGTCTGAAAGAACAGTAATCTCGCTTCGATAGGGCTTCACGCTGCAACGGCAGGTTTCCGGTCGCGCCGCACAGCCAAACCGCCCCCCATAGGTAAGCGCCGAGCGCAAAACGCTGGTAATCCCGCAGAGTGTGGCGGGGGCTAAAAGCGAGCTTTCCCCGCACTTTTCCGCCAAAAACTGCAAAACCTCATCATCCGTCACGGCGCCGGGGGAAAATCCTTTAAACCCGGGCTTTATGTGCCGCTCCAAAATGGTTTCGTAAGCCGCAAGGGTGGTTCTTTTCAGCCTTTGCCGCTGGCTTATCAGCCAATTGTCCAGCACACCGCCGAAGGAAATGTCGTCTATTGCTTTGCAGGTACTCATTATAATGTATATCCCCTTTCAAAATCGGGCAAGGCGGAGTTTTTTTGCCCCGGGGAATTCTGTTACAGTTATGTTACACCGTGCCCCGAGTTATTGACCTCACCCGTGCATTATGTTAACATAACCATGCTAGATATCAC
>JAVVZC010000313.1:0-1125 GCA_036650755.1 Oscillospiraceae bacterium | reverse complement strand
TCCAAACCGTGAGCACAAAATCCACAGCCGCCGAAACATCCCCGCCGCATTTTGAAAAGGCTTGGGCGAAGCCTTTTCCCGAAACCATCAGCCTGTCATCGCCATCCTTTGGACAGCGGGCTGAAATTCCGCTCCCGCAGGCGCTCATTCGCAGATTGTCCTCGTCCCCGACGGAATAGCGGATTGTCCTGTTTTGGCAGTCCTTGGAGGAAATAAAGGCGTAAAGCGCCGCCGAATGATTGTGCAGTGGGTCCCTTGGATTGCAAACGCAGCCTTTGCCCTTTCCGATAAGGCTAAAACCGCATTCTTTTTTCGGCGGGGGACAGCAGGGTCGGTCGGCGGGCGGCAAAATTTCCTTGATGTCCTTGAGCTTAAATTGCAGGAGCATTTGCAGCTTGATTATGTCCTTTATGGTTTCGTCCACGCTTTTATTTATCTCCAGCGCACCGCCCAGCAGGCAATTGCTTTGCCCGCAGCTCTGCCGTCCGCAGGTTTCCAGCACGCAGAGAATTTTGCTTGTTTCGGCGTCCATAAGCTTGGAAAGGCTGATTTCCTCCATGGCAATTGAGGTGAGCAAGAGATTTATTGCGTCGTCAAAGGTGATGCCTATGTACGGATTTATATCGGGAATATTTGGAAATGACATTGTAATCCCTCACTTAAAGCCTGTAACGGACGGCGGATTTTTGATTGACCTTATCTATTATATTCGGGCGGCGGCAATCTTTTGACCCGAAACTACGCCATTTCAGTCACAAAAGCGGAATTGGGAAAATATAATGAAGTAAATCACCCTGAGAGGAGTTTATTAAATTATGTCATTTCCGAATATCCCCAATGTAGACGCGAAAATTGATATCACAATAGATGATTCAAAAAACCTGCTGCTTGCCTCCATAGCCTTTGAGGAGCTGGGGCTTGCCCACATTATAAACGCCGAGGCGGAAAAAATTCAGTACGTGCTGGGCACAATCGAGGGTCAGCCCCGAAGCGAAAAGCCCGCCACCGTTGAGGATTTGCTAAAAATCGACCACGCGGTGGAGCAAATGCTGAGAAACGTTTTGAAAAACCAAATGCTTCTCCAATTCAAGCTGGAGGACACCCTAAGCATCCCCCCCGACCCCA
>JAVVZC010000312.1:0-1127 GCA_036650755.1 Oscillospiraceae bacterium | reverse complement strand
ACCGGGGCGGGGCTTGCGGTGTCGTCCATGCGCTGAGTCCAGCGGTCAACTGCCATTATGGTCATTGCGGTGTTGAAAATCATGAACACCAGCAAAATCCAAGTGAGTGCCTTGCCGATTTTGTCCGGGATGTGGAGAATGAGGCAGGAAAAATAGGGGTAGAGCACTCTCACCCACAAAACCGCCAAAATCCCCCAAAAAAGCGAATATAAAAGACTGATGCGTCCAAAAAGGTTAAAGGGCAAAACGGAATAGTCCCAAGAGGCGGAGCCGAACATCACCTGCTGAACAAAGGAGCTGATATACTCCACAATGGAGCCGATGAGAAAGCCGCCCAGCATGATGTGACCGCTGCGGGTCGCCTTTGCCCAATGGAGCCCCAGCGCCATTGCCAGCGCGCCGAAGCCGTAAACGTGGTTAAAGGGTCCGTAAAGGGTGCTCACACGGCTTTCAAGGTGGAGCCTTGTCATGAGGCACCAAACGGTTTCAACAATAACGCCCAAAAAGCTGCCCACGAAAAAAATCCAAAACAGCTTGTAAAAGTTTAAGCCGCGAGCAAAATGCTTGGTTTCCTGTTCTTCGCGTTCAATTTCCTCAACGTTGGGTATGCCAATAAACGCCTTCACTTTGCTCCCCCCTTTTGTAGTTTTTAAGGTGATTAAAAATTATTATTTGTGCCAAATTTCGACAGTTTTCCCGCTGTCTTGCCAGCCTAATCTGCATTTCAGATTACATCAACTTGCCCCTCTTGTCAAGACACTTGGAGCTTTTAAGCACGGCACCCGGGGAGGGGACTTTGCCCCAATTGCACCTTGGAACAGGAAAAAACTGTTTCGCTTTTCCCAAAAACATGCTAAAATCCTTAGTATTACAAGCTTTGAACAAAGCCGAGGAGAATTGGAACATTATGACTGCAACGCGCAAAACCGATGAATTTCGAAAAGCCTTTCTCGCCGCTTTTCCCCACACTCTGCCCCTTTTGGCGGGATTTTTGGTGCTGGGCATGGCATACGGAACACTGATGCAGACAAAAGGCTACGGCACGCCTTGGTCTGTTGCCATGAGCGCCATAGCCTTTTGCGGAAGTATGCAGTTTGTGGCAATCACCTTGCTGACAACTGCGTTTA
>JAVVZC010000311.1:0-1135 GCA_036650755.1 Oscillospiraceae bacterium | reverse complement strand
TGAAGGGCAAAATCATCCCGATTATGAACGGCCCCAAGCCTGTGGAGCTTTTTGCCCCTCCCCCCAGAGAAGAACCGGGCAGCGAAGAAATCGAAGTCACCCCGCCGCCCTTTTCCCTCTTTGATTTTGACAGTGAGGGCATCGAAAACAACGCCCTCATCCTCTACCACAAAAGCATTTTCGACGCGGATGCCGGCATCAGCCTGCGCATCAAGCCCATTGGGGAGGACGGCGTTTCAAAAGCTTGGGAGCTTGCCGACCCCCAGAACTATCGCTGGAGCCGAAGCTCCGAAAACGGCGCTGTGCCCATGGACGCAATCGCACTTGAGGGCGACTGCGTGGTGCTCAGCCAAAACCAAAAAAGCAGCTCCGTAAAGATTAACAATACCGACTTTTTCGCCGTCTGTGTGGAGGCGATAAATCCCGTTTTAGAGCCTGTAATCCTTTCGGATATCCGCATTTCCTCGGTTTGCGCCGACTCTCCTCCCGAATTTGTCCTCCACAACAACGAAGAATTGGACACAAGCGGCGAGTTTTTCCCCTTTGGCGACACCGCCTCACTTTTCGACGAGTGCTTCATCGGGCATGACCGACTTTTTGCCCAGCAGGGCGCGGAAATCCGCCTCCGCTTTAAGCTTGACACTCGGGAAAAGCTGGTTGACCTCACCACCGCCCAAGAGGACGCGGAGCTGAAAGTCATCAAGCGCAAGCCCAAGGCTGTGCTTTTCGCAACAGCCACCACCGCGCCCCAGCGCATAACAGTCGAATACTTCAACGGCATCGGCTGGAAACGGCTGAGCCTTGAAAACGACCTTGCCACTCTTTTTGACGGCAACTCCGCAGGCAGCTTTGACCTTGGCTTTATCTGCCCCGAGGATTGGCAGCCCATCACAACAGGCGGCTTTAACGCCCGCATGCTTCGGCTCCACATCACCCAAGCGGACAACTGCTACCTTCGCCCCTGCATGCACACAATGCCCCTGCTCTCCGAAATGAGCCTTTCCTGCTCCTACGAAAAACGCCAAAAACAGCCACAGCGCCTGAGAGCGATTTGCGGAACCCGCCAAGCCGACCTCACGGAAAAGCTGAATTCTCATCAGCCCTTCGCGGCTTTTTCACCCCTGCCCTATGGCTG
>JAVVZC010000310.1:0-1136 GCA_036650755.1 Oscillospiraceae bacterium | reverse complement strand
TGTTAGCTGATTTCGCCGTCGGCTTCGGGATTGATGCGGGCGATGTCGTAGGGCGTGGTTTGGTAAACGTAGTAGTTGAGCCAGTTGTTATAAAGGAGCTGGGCGTGGGCACGCCAAGTCATGGGCGGCGCAAGACTTGGGTCGTCGTTTGGGAAATAGTGGGCGGGAACCTGAGGGGACTTTCCCTTGCCCACATCACGGGTATATTCGTTTGCCAAAGTTTCTCTGTCGTATTCCGGGTGACCGAAGATGAAAAACTGACGGCTCTTTTGGTTTTTGACCGCGAAAACCCCGGCTTCGTCGGAGACTGCAAGCAGCTCCAGCTCGGGAACGTTTTTGATGTCCTGCTCCCAAACCTCGGTGTAGCGGGAGTGGGGAGCGTTGAAAATGTCGTCAAAGCCACGGAACAGGGGGGAGTTGGGTTCCAGGATGCGGTGGCTGTAAATACCGGAAAGCTTTTTTGGAAGGGTGTGCTTTTGGATGCCGTAGTGGTAAAAAAGCCCCGCCTGAGCGCCCCAGCAGATATGGAAGGTGCTGTGGACGTTGGTTTTTGACCATTCCATGATTTCGCAAAGCTCCGGCCAGTAGTCAACGGCGGTGAAGTCAAGATTTTCCACGGGGGCGCCGGTGATAATCATGCCGTCGTAGAATTTGTCCTTGATGTCGTCGTGGCTGACATAAAAGGAATTGAGGTGACCCGCGTCAACATTCTTGGCGTCGTGGCTGATTGTTTGCAGTAAATCAATTTCAATTTGTAGGGGAGTGTTGGAAAGTTTGCGGAGAAGCTGAGTCTCCGTGACGATTTTTGTGGGCATAAGGTTGAGGATGAGAAGCTTTAGGGGACGGATGTCCTGGTGCAGAGCACGAAATTCGGTAATGACGAAAATGTTTTCGCCCTCAAGAACAGTTCTTGCGGGGAGAGAATCGGGAATTCTAATAGGCATAGGCGCGCTCCAATCGAGATAATGGGTTTGTTTCACCAACTCATATGTAATGTATAGTGGGAGTATACCGCAAAATGTAGGTAAAATCAAGCGCTTTGACACGAGGTATGCTATTATGTGGAGTAGTTGAAAAATAGAGGGGAAAATAGGGAAAAAAGGGCTTGACAATGGGGGGACGGGGTGTTATTATAA
>JAVVZC010000309.1:0-1136 GCA_036650755.1 Oscillospiraceae bacterium | reverse complement strand
CCGCCAACTACCCACCGGGAGGATTTATCATAAATGGCAGAAGAAAACATCCCCACCACCGCTTGCGGCGACGAGAACGACACCCCCCTGCCTTGCGAGGAAGCCGTCGCGCCCCCCACCAAGGGCAAAAAGCGAAAATACGCGCTTAGCTTTCTCTTTTTGGTCGCACTTATCGGCGTCACCTTTTACATCATCTTTAAGGACAACTCCCTTAAGGACATTTTTTCGCTCCTTGACCACGTTAACCTCTACTATATCGGCGTCGGCGTCATCTGCATGCTGGGCTACAGCCTGCTCCACGCCATCATTATCGGCATGTCCGCAAACTGCATCGGCTCAAAAATGCGGCTCCGTGAAATGCTTCAATACTCACTGGTGGGCTTTTTTTACAGCGCCATCACCCCCTCCTCCACCGGGGGGCAGCCCATGCAATTTTATTACATGTGCCGCGACAAGCTCAGCCCCTCAAAATCCACCCTCGTAATGTTCATCGCGAACATCACCTATCAGCTTGCCATCGTCGTCTTTGGATTTTTCATGCTCATCTACAAATGGGTTTTCGTCTCCGGCATCAGCGGCGGCGTAATCGTGTTTTTCATTTTGGGCATCAGCTTCAATCTTTTCATTCTGTTTGTGCTGGCGGGCGTGCTTTTTTCCGAAACCCTGATGACAAAGCTGCTCCGCAGTGTAATTCTGCTGCTCAGCAAAATCCACATCATCAAAAACACCGAAAAAATGCTTGGCTCCGTGGAAAAATACATCTCCGAATTCAAAAACGGCGTGGAGCTTATCCGTGCAAACTTCCTCAAATCCCTGCTGATTTTCCTGCTAACCCTGCTCCAGCAGCTGCTCTACCACCTTGTTCCCTATCTGGTTTACCGCTCCTTTGGCTTCAACGAATTTTCCTGCATTGATTTTGTCGCCATCAGCTCCATACTCTACGTTTCCGTTTCGTTTTTGCCCCTGCCCGGCGCTGTGGGCGCTTCCGAAAGCGGCTTCGTTCTCCTGTTTCGTCAGCTTTTCGGTGCCTCCATCATGCCCGCAATGCTACTTTCAAGGTTCATAAATTTCTACATCATGCTCATCCTCAGCGGCGTCACCTCCTTCTATGTTCAGCTCCGCCGCCCCTATGACAT
>JAVVZC010000308.1:0-1200 GCA_036650755.1 Oscillospiraceae bacterium | reverse complement strand
TTGGGCATCGCCCGCACCTTCCAAAACATCCGACTTTTCAAGGATTTATCCGTCCTTGAAAACGTAATGATTGCAAAGCACCTTCACCTAAAGGCAAATGTTCTCTCCGCCACCTTCCGCGTAAATCGGAAGGAGGAGCAGCGTTTGCGTCAGGAGTCCTTGGAGCTTTTGCGCCTTGTTGGGCTGGAGGACGCCCAAAACGACGTGGCTTCCTCCCTGCCCTATGGCAAGCAGCGCCACCTTGAAATTGCCCGGGCGCTGGCAACGGAGCCCACGCTTTTGCTCCTTGACGAGCCTGCCGCCGGCATGAACCCACAGGAAACCTTGGAGCTTTCCGAGTTTATCAAAAAAATCAAGGACGAATTTCATCTTTCCGTGCTCATGATTGAGCACCACATGGATCTTGTCATGGCGATCGCCCACCGCATCTATGTGTTGGACTTCGGCAAGCTGATTTCCAGCGGTTCCGTGGAAACCGTCCAAAACGACCCGCGGGTCATCGAAGCGTATTTGGGGGTGAGCGAGGATGCTTAAAATCGAAAATCTATCCGTCAACTACGGCGGAATAAAGGCAGTTCGGGACGTGTCCTTTGAGGTTCCCGAGGGCGAAATTGTCACCCTAATCGGCGCAAACGGCGCGGGAAAATCCACCTGCCTGCGCACAATCGCGGGGCTTGTCCCCGCCGCCGCCGGCAAAATCACCTTTTTGGACGAAAACATAATGGGCAAGCCCGCGCACCAAATCGTCACCAAGGGCATCACCCTAGTCCCCGAAGGTCGCCGAGTTTTCCCCGACCTGACAGTGCTGGAAAACCTAAAAGTCGGCGCATATCTGCGAAAAGATAAGCTAGACGACGATATCGCCTGGGTCTACGACCTTTTCCCAAGACTAAAAGAGCGCGCCTGGCAACAAGCCGGCACCCTCTCCGGCGGCGAACAGCAAATGCTCGCCGTGGGCAGAGCCCTGATGAGCCGCCCCAAACTAATGATGATGGATGAGCCCTCCTTGGGGCTAGCCCCCATAGTAGTAAAAGGCATTTTCGACATCATCAAGGAAATCAACAAACAAGGCGTAACCATCCTGCTAATAGAGCAAAACGCCAACATGGCTCTCCACACCGCCAATAAAGGCTACGTTTTGGAAACCGGCAGAGTAACCCTAAGCGGCCCCGGCGCCCAGCTTCTGAAAAACGAAGCCGT
>JAVVZC010000307.1:0-1202 GCA_036650755.1 Oscillospiraceae bacterium | reverse complement strand
CTGACATAGGCGATTGTGTCCCCCTCCTTCAAGGATAAATCAACAGGGAAAACAAAGCTGTAGCCGGCACCGCCGTTATTGTGCAGCGGTTCCGTCCAAACGCCCTCACAGCTTTTGACCTTTTTGCCGTTCACAAAAACAGCCAGCTCTGTTTTCTCAAGCTTCACCTCATTGCCCCGATAATTGTGAACGCTTTCTTGAATATCCATTGAAATGTGCTCGCTAAGCTGCCCACTTGCTGCTTCCTCGGGTGTTCCATTCCAAATCGCGTTGCCGCCCATGGCGTAGGCTTCAAACTTGGAGGCGTACAGTTCATCCGAAATCACGCCCATGGTTTGGTTTTCAACCTTCCCCTTTGTTTCAAGCTCGGTGGAAAGGGTGATCAAGTCAGAAAGCGCCAGACTGATGCTCCCCGAAAAGCGATGATTTTCCCCCTCCGTCAAGTTGGTTTTCAGGCTTTGCTCACCGCTTGTGCCAATAAGCACCGCCTTTAAATCCGCTGTGTAGCTGCGGGGAACCAAATAGACCTCAATATCCAAGGTGCCCGCCGCCAAATCCGCGCCTGTAATTTCGTAGCCGTAGTCGGAGAGCAGGTTGTTCTGCTTTTTCAAAACCTCGTCCATCCGCTCCGCCAATTGGGACGCCTGATTGTTAAGGGTGCTCTGCATATGGTAAATGTTGCTTTCCAAATTGTTGTACTGATTTTTCAAATCCCTACCGTTTTGGCTCAGCTTTACGCACCAAATAAGCAGTGCGATGGCGGCGACGCCCGCCAAGGCAAGGGTCAGTCTCCGCCGCCTTATGTTCGGCTTTGAGGGCTTTTGGCTTTGAGCTTCGGTTTTTGGCAGGGCGTCAATGTATTGTTTTACAATTTCCTTTACAATTTTGAGCTGGGCTTCCGATAAATCCTCGGCGGTTTTTTCTTCCTCCGTGCCCAGCAAAAAGCCCACGGAAACATGGTAAGTTTGGCTGATTAAAATCAGTTTATCAACGTCGGGAATGCTGGCGTCCGCCTCCCATTTTGAGATTGCCTGACGGGAAACGCCCAAATCCGCGCCAAAGGCTTCTTGGGAAAGTCCGTGCTCCTTACGAATTTGGGAAATGCGCTCACCAAGTGTCATCTGCCTCACTCCTTTTGAAGCTATCATAGCAAAGCCGCCCCCCTCTGTCCACCATTTTGTCCTCCCAAACTGTCAACCCCC
>JAVVZC010000306.1:0-1206 GCA_036650755.1 Oscillospiraceae bacterium | reverse complement strand
GAAGTCCTTGTGAACTCTCATGTTTGTAAATTTAAGACCTGCGTGTCCCGCACCGCGGCAGCCCATCATGTGGGGCATGGGAACGATTTCGTAGCCGGGGGTGTGAACGTCAACAAAGAAAGCGGAAAGACGGCTGTCCTTGTCGGAAGTGGGGTCGGTGGAAACGATAAGGTATGTAAAGTCGGAGCAGTCGGTGTGGGAGATTAGGGTTTTTTCGCCGTTGATGACGTAATAGTCGCCGTCCTTCACTGCTGTTGTGTGGATGTCGGCGCCTGTGCCGCCTGCGGCTTCTGTCAGGGCAAAGTTTGAATAGATGGTTTTATCTTGGAACTTGTCCATGTATTTTGCCTTCAGGTCGGGGCTGCCAAAGTCGTCAAGTATACGCCAGTCAAGGTCGGCTGCGTGATGCAGGTGCATACGCATTCCGCCGGGACCGCGGGAAAATTCTTCCTGAACCATGAGGATTTGCTTTTCGGAAAGACCAAATCCGCCGTATTTCTCGGGGAGGGCGAAGCGATAGAGATCGTTCTCTATGGCAAGCTTGTAGAACTCCTTGGGGAATGTGTTGGTAACTTCGATTTCTTTTTGCATCTCATCGAAGGGACCTTCCGCCAGAGCGCGGATTTTCAGCAGATATTCGTTGAATTCCTGTTTGGTAAGTTTCATTTTTGCTCTCCTTGTTGTTGAATTTGTTTATTTTTTACCTTATGGTCGGGCTTGTTTACGAGTTGTACGAAATGTTTGGTGCCTATGTGTATCATTCTAAGCGCCAACAGCGCTTGTGTCCAATTGCTATTTTTCTAACACTCCCTTTCAATCCATAGGTTGCGCCTATACTTTGTCGAAAAGCCGGGGGCTTTGCTATTGACTTAGCTGTGCAAAAAACGGTATACTGTGCTTATCCGAAACGAAAGGGGGACGTGAAATGAATCTTTCACAATTATATTATTTCCGTAAGCTGGCGGAGCTGCAACACTACACTCAGGCGGCTCAAGAGCTTTACATCACCCAGCCCAGCCTTAGCGGAGCCATATCCTCGCTTGAAAACGAGCTTGGGATTTTACTCTTTGAAAAACGGGGCAGAAACGTCTGGCTTACAAAATACGGCAAGGAATTTTACGAATATGTCTGTTCCGCCCTCCAGCTTTTGGATGAGGGCATCGGTGTTGCAAAGGAGCACGCCGGCACCCTTAACGGAACCATCGA
>JAVVZC010000305.1:0-1214 GCA_036650755.1 Oscillospiraceae bacterium | reverse complement strand
CCCTCCCCCGAATTAAACAAAATCTTTATTTTGTTTAATTGTTGGTGTTTTTGCCAATAGACGGGAGGGGTGCTTCGGTGGTATACTATTCCTAAGTAAAGCTGTTCTTCCCCCTGTGTTTTTTGCTTTTGGGTATGGGATTATTTGACTTTGCTTTGCAATTCGGAAGGTTCACTTTTTAGTTTTCATTTTAAGGAGCGCGGTGTTATGGATTATCGCAGCGAATCGCCGGCGATTATTAAGGACTTCCTCATGTACCACGAAACCATCAAGGGTCACTCCATCAAAACTGTTGACCAGTATTTTCTTGATTTGCGCATGTTTTTCCGCTTTCTGAAAATTGATCGCGGCGTTGTGCCCAGAGCCACCGAGCTTGAGGAAATTTCGATTATGGACATTGACCTCGACTTCGTTCGCGTGGTCACCATCAACGAAATCTACGACTTTCTCACCTACCTCTCCCGTGACCGTGTCACAAATCTTCGCAGTCGTTCCAAGGAATATGGGCTTTCGGCTAACACTCGTGCAAGAAAAATTGCATGTATTCGCAGTTTTTACCATTATTTGACAGTAAAAGCCAAGCTTCTTGCAGAAAACCCGGTTGCCGACTTGGATTCGCCCAAGGCGCCCAAGACCCTCCCCCGCTATCTTTCTCTGGAGGAGAGCAAAAAACTGCTCAACTCCACCGCCGGCATAAATCGGGAGCGAGACTACTGCATTCTCTGCATTTTTCTCAATTGCGGGCTGCGAATTTCCGAAATCGTGGGGCTTAATGTTTCCGATTATCACGTTGAAAGCCTGCGTGTTTTGGGCAAAGGCAACAAGGAACGCATCGTATATTTAAACACTTCGACGGACGCCGCCATTGAAGCTTGGTTGCAAATTCGGAAGAATTTGGTGCCCAAGGCTGAGCCTGCGCTGTTCGTTTCCAATCGGCGCACCCGCATTTCCCGGGAAATGGTTCACAGCATGGTGAAAAAAAACCTGCTGCGTGCGGGGCTTGACCCCAGCCAATATTCCTCCCACAAGCTGCGCCACACGGCGGCAACCCTGATGCTCCAAAACGGCGTTGACGTGCGCACCTTGCAGGAGGTTTTGGGTCACGAGCACCTAAACACAACGCAAATTTACACCCACGTTGACAATTCCGAGCTGCGAATTGCCGCCGCCGCAAACCCGCTTGCGGAGTTTGAACCGGAGGACAAAAAATCCTA
>JAVVZC010000304.1:0-1223 GCA_036650755.1 Oscillospiraceae bacterium | reverse complement strand
GCAAGAAATACGGAAAATGCACCACAAAGCTCCCTCTATTCTCAAACCGTTGCCTTCTCCCATTACAACAACCTTTCGGCTCAATTGCCCATCGACCCCAAGTCGGGTAAAATCATCGCCGGCGGCGTAAAGGAGCAGGCGGAGCAGTGCTTCAAAAACATCAAGGAAATTGTTTCGAGCATCGGTCATGTTATGAACGATATCGTCAGAATTACAGTATTCGTCAAGAATATCAAGGATATTGACGTAATAAATGAGGTTTACAAAACCTTCTTTACAAGCTATGTTCCCTCACGAACCCTTGTGGCGGTTGCCGCCCTGCCCATGAATGCCATGGTTCAGGTTGAAGCTCTGCTTTCAAACGGCGAAGGCACAATTCCCAACGCACCTCAGGCTGGTGACCTCATCAAGCTTACAAACAACAGCGCAAACGCGCCCACGGATGCGCTTTCCTCACAAAGCGTCGCTTTTTCTCATTACAACAACCTTTCGGCACAGCTGCCCATCGACCCCAAAACCGGCAGAGTAATTGCAGGTGATGTGAAGGCGCAGACCGTCCAATGCCTAAAAAACATCAAGGCAATTTTGGAAAGCATCGACGTGCCCTTTGACGATATTGTAAAGGTCACAATCTTCCTGAAAAACCTCTCCGATTTGGATGCCGTTAACGAAGCTTACAAAACCTTTTTCCCGGACTCCGCAATCGCAAGAGCAGTTGCCTATGTCCCCGCGCGAACAGTCGTTGCGGCGGCGGACCTCCCAATGGGCGCCGGGGTTCAAATTGAAGCTGTTGTCTCCCACGGCGACGGCACGCCCCCTCAGGCTGTTGAGGACAGACACGGTCTTATCATCGAAGCCCTCAACACCCCCAATGCACCAAAATGCTCTCTCAGCACCCAGTCCGTTGCTTTCTCTCACTACAACAATATCTCGGCGCAATTGCCCTTGGATCCCAAAACCGGCGCAATCGTTTCCGGCGGCGTTAAGGAGCAGGCAAAGCAGTGTCTTGAAAACATCAAGGCAATTATTGAGTCCGCCGACCACGTCATAGAGGATGCGGTTAAGCTCAACATCTACCTCAAAAACATCGAGGACATTACAGCGGTTGACGAAGTCTATGCAGGCTTTTTCCCCAAGGGCGTCCCCGCAAGAAGAACAGTTGGCGTTTCCGCCCTGCCCAAGGACGCGCTAATCCAAATCGAAGCCATTGTTGCAAACGCCGA
>JAVVZC010000303.1:0-1233 GCA_036650755.1 Oscillospiraceae bacterium | reverse complement strand
AAATTTGCTATTATGTACTCACAGGAAATTTTACAAGCGAAGGTGGAGCCAATGGAAAATCAGGAGCACAAAAGGCGGGTTCGTTATTCGGGAACTCACCCAAAGGCATTTAACGAAAAATACAAGGAGCTTCAGCCCGAAAAATACGCCGATGATGTGGCAAAGGTCATTGAGCGGGGCAGCACTCCCGCCGGAATGCACCGTTCAATCTGCGTCAGGGAAATTTTGGACTTTTTGCAAATAAAGCCCGGTCAAGTCGGTCTTGACGCAACCTTGGGCTACGGCGGTCACAGTGCGGAAATGCTGAAATGTCTGGATTTTCAGGGGCATCTTTACGCAATTGACGTTGACTCCCGAGAGCTTCCCCGCACCCGCGAGCGCCTTGCGGGCTTGGGCTACGGTCCGGAAATTTTAACAATACAGCAAATGAATTTCTCAAACATCGACCAAATCGCCGCCCGGGGCGGACCCTTCAATTTTGTTCTTGCGGATTTGGGCGTTTCCTCCATGCAAATCGACAATCCCGAAAGGGGCTTTTCCTTTAAAAGCGAGGGTCCTCTTGACCTGCGTTTGGACCCACAGCGGGGAATTTCCGCCGCGGAAAGGCTGAAAACGGTTTCGCTTGAGGAGCTGACGGGCATGTTCATCGAAAACTCGGACGAGCCTCACGCCGCCGAAATTGCCCGGGCAATAATTTCCGACATCGAAAAGGGCTTGGAGATTTCCACCACAACTCAGCTCCGACAAATTATCAAATACACACTTCGGGGGCTTCCCGAAAAGGACAGGGACTTCGAAATAAAAAAATCCTGCCAGCGTTGCTTTCAGGCGCTTCGGATTGACGTAAACAGCGAGTTTGAGGTGCTTTTCGACTTTCTTGAAAAGCTGCCCGCCGCCCTTGCGCCCGGTGGCAGGGTCGCCATAATGTCCTTCCATTCCGGCGAGGACAGGCTGGTCAAAAAATCATTTAAACAGCTTCTGCGGGAGGGCGTTTACAGCGAAATTTCCCCCGAGCCCCTGCGACCCACGGCGGAGGAATGCGCCTCCAACAGCCGTGCCCGCTCCGCAAAGCTTCGCTTTGCAATAAAGGCATAGTTCCTTGCTAATATTCGGCGGTAGGCTTCACTTTTGAAGTCTGCCGCCGATTTTCGTTTTTTTCTCAGTTTTTCAAAAGCAAAGCCGAAGCTCTCGACAATTTTATGCCGATATGGTAAGATTATAGAAATATTTCTA
>JAVVZC010000302.1:0-1239 GCA_036650755.1 Oscillospiraceae bacterium | reverse complement strand
ATGAATTGGTGGGTACTCCCGAACCAAGCGCGATACCAAACTTCGCCACACCCCGGGGCTGTGCGGTAGCTTTTGGAAAACCGCACGTTGTTCATTATAGAGTAAATCTGACGGTAATTCAAGTGTTTTTTGCTCTCGGCAGTATAATATTTATTGTACTGCCGATTTTTGTCGCAAATTTGGGCTTATCTGAAAATTTTCATGTCGGCGTCGTAGAGCTGGGTGCGCTTGAAAAGCGCGAAATCCGGGGCAATTTCCGGCGACAGGCTCCGCAGTGCGGTGGCAAGCAGCTCCGGGTTAAGGGTCGGCTCTTGGGCGGAGATTATCGCCTTGAAGCTGACGCGGCGCTGACCCAAATCGAAGGAAATGCTGCGGATTGCGGGGGCTATGTCCATTTGAACAGGTCCGTTTTTGCCGTGCTTTTCCACGATGATGCTATCCCGGGCGAAAAAGTCCATCAGCGGCTCCAGCATTTCGGAGGGGGAGCGCTCATCGTATTCGAAGATGCCGTCAATGTCCAGCCAGCGGATGTTTTTGAATTTTGCTTCCCACTCGTAAGCCTCCAAAGCCACGATGCCCTCGGGCATGACACGGTTCAGAAGGCGGGGAATTTCCGCAAGGCTCATAAAGCCGTTCAGCTTGAAATCCAAAAGCTCGCAATTGCTTGCGGCGCCCACGGACATGGGCAGGGCAAAGTTCATTTGGGCGTGGGGATTGAAGCCCTCGCTGTATTTTAGGGGGATGTCGGCGCGGAGAAAGGCGCGCTGCATGGTGCGCATAAGGTCAAGGTGGGAAATGTAGATTGCCCGCCCGGTTTTTGAAAAACGAAGTCTTAGGTTATCCATCGCAGCGACCTCCTTCAAGCAGGGCGGCGGCGCCGCAGGCGGTGCATTTTTCGCGGCAATCGGGGGAAAGCTCGCCCTTGCGGCACATTTCAAGCTCCCGCTTTAAAAATTCCGGGTCAACGCCCATGGAAACACGGCTCCAAGGCAAAACTTCATCGGTGGAGCGCTGACGATTTGCGTAGAAGTGGGGGTCAAGCCCGCATTTTTCGAAGGCGGCAAGCCAGCGCTCAAAGGAGAAATATTCTGACCATGAGTCAAGCTTTCCACCGTTTTTCCAAACCTCCTCGATGACCGCGCCAAGGCGTCTGTCACCTCGGGAGAGCACGGCTTCGATAAGGCTGGTGTCCGCGTCGTGCCAGTTGTAGGTGATGGCGCGGGCGTTGAAGCTGTTGCG
>JAVVZC010000301.1:0-1242 GCA_036650755.1 Oscillospiraceae bacterium | reverse complement strand
TGAACGGAGACGCGGACAGCGCCGTCCATCTTGCTGACGGTTACGCTGCCAAGGTCGGAGCTGCCCCTGACGATAACGGAATTGACGCCGCCGCCGCGAACGATGGTTCTGCCGCTGACCTTAACGTTGTCAAGGGTGATGTCGCCATCGCCAACGCCGTCGCCAATGATAAGGTCGCCTTTGATGTTAAGGTTTTTCAGCGTTACGCCGGGAACGTTTACCATAACGGTGCCGTCCTTAACGCTTGTGACCTCGCCGGCTGTTGTTATGTAGTTTTTGATGATATTGTCCATGACAACCGCAAAATCCTTGCGGCTGATATAGGCTTGGGGATTGATTTTGCCATCCGCGCCGTGGACAAAGCCGCTCTTAATCATGGCGGCTGTTGAGCCGATTGCCCATGTGGAAACGCTGCCCGCATCGCTGAAGGCTGAAAGATCCGCCGCCGTGCCGTCCTTAAGCTTTAAGGAGCGCGCCAAAACGGCGAAGGTCTGCTCACGGGTGATGAAGGCTTCCGGGTTAAGCTTTACGCCGTCGCCCTTAAGGGTTTGCATTTGAACCGCGCGGCACATGTCCGCAAAGTACCATGCAGTGGCGGCAACATCCTTGAATTTTGTGATGTCCGCCTGCTTTGCCGCGCCAAAGGCACGGTTTGTCACCGCCGCCATTTCCGCGCGTTTAAGGTTTGCGTTGGGCAGAATTTTTCCCTCCGCGCCCTTTAGAAGTCCGTTTGCAACGGCATTTTCAAGAGCGGTGGTGGAATAATCCTTTGGCATATCCGGGAACGCCGGCGCCGCCATCGCCATAACAGGCAAAAGCGTGATAATCATGCAAATTGCCAAGAGTGTGGATAATAGTTTCTTTTTCATCTTTTTTAATCCCTTTCACAGAAAAATTTTTGGTTTTGCTCCTGTCTTTTGAGCACCAAACTCAATGTGTGCGCTGTCGCTTGGGCAGTCGGTTTTCACCGCCTTTCGTGTTTTGGATGCAACGGCTAATATTTTAGCAGAACTCACTTGTCCCTGTCCCGCAAAGCCTGTCGAAATGCCGAAGAAAAGTTGTAGAAATTCATGGTCACATCATATCACGCCTTTCGAATTTAAAGCGCCGTGTTGCATAAACGGTAGAAAAAATGTCATAATCGGTAAGCTCCGCTGTCTTTCTTTGGCTTCTGTACCAAGCATAGCTCAAAGCAAGTCCCATAAAACGGACTTTGCTTTATTTTTTGAAAAAAAGCGAAAA
>JAVVZC010000300.1:0-1250 GCA_036650755.1 Oscillospiraceae bacterium | reverse complement strand
GGCCCCGCCATTGACGACGGCTTTTATTACGACTTGGACTCCGAAACCGTGTTCACCCCGGAAATCCTTGAAAAGCTTGAAGCCGAAATGCGCAAAATCTGCAAGGAGAAAATCAAGCTTGAACGCTTTGAGCTGCCCCGCGCGGAAGCCTTGGAGCTTATGAAGGACGAGCCCTACAAGGTGGAGCTTATCAACGATTTGCCCGAGGACGCGGCGCTTAGCTTTTACAAGCAGGGCGACTTTACCGACCTTTGCGCCGGCCCCCACATGGACTCCACAGGTCGCATAAAGGGCAACGCCATCAAGCTTACAAGCTGCACCGGCGCCTATTGGCGTGGCGACTCCAAGCGCAAAATGCTCCAAAGAATTTACGGCACCTGCTTCCCCAAAAAAGAGGAGCTGGACGCCTACCTTGAAAAAATCGAGGAGGCAAAGCGCCGTGACCACCGCAAGCTTGGCAGGGAGCTTGGACTTTTCATGCTCACCGACGAGGGCCCCGGATTTCCGTTTTTCCTGCCCAAGGGCATGGAACTGAAAAACGCACTCATCAACTATTGGCGCGAGGTTCACAAGCGCTATGGCTATGTTGAGGTTTCCACACCCATGATTTTAAATCGTCAGCTTTGGGAGCAGAGCGGGCATTGGGATCACTACAAGCAAAATATGTACACCACCGTCATTGACGATGAGGATTTTGCAATCAAGCCCATGAACTGCCCCGGCGGAATGCTGGTCTACAAATCCGAGCCGCGCTCCTACCGTGACCTGCCCCTGCGGGTCGGCGAGCTGGGTCTTGTTCACCGCCACGAACTTTCCGGCGCGCTGCACGGTCTTTTCCGCGTGCGCTGCTTCACTCAGGACGACGCCCACATTTTCATGACTTGGGATCAGATGAAGGACGAAATCAAGGGCGTTGTGAAGCTTTTTGACGAGGTCTATTCACTTTTCGGACTGAAATACACCATCGAGCTTTCCACCATGCCCGAGGATCACATGGGCGAGCTGAAGGATTGGGACTTTGCCACCGAAACTCTCAAAACCGCAATCAGCGAAATGGGCAAGGATTTTGTCATCAACGAGGGCGACGGCGCGTTCTATGGTCCCAAGCTGGACTTCCATTTGGAGGACAGCCTTGGACGCACATGGCAGTGCGGCACAATTCAGCTTGATATGCAGCTGCCCGAGCGCTTTGAGCTTGAATACACAGGCGCGGACGGCGAAAAGCACCGCCCTGTTATGATTCACCGTGT
>JAVVZC010000299.1:0-1266 GCA_036650755.1 Oscillospiraceae bacterium | reverse complement strand
ATTTCCTCCTGAAGCTGAGGGCTGGTGTTGGTGTCAATTCTGCCCTCAATGGCAAGAACGGCTGAGTCCCCTTCTTGGATAGTTTTGATTGTCATAAAAATGCACGCTCCTTGTGTTCTATTTGAGGTAGGTCATGCCTGTAAGCGCTCTGCCGTCGTCCAGCTTGCCAAAATCACTTTCAAGGACGGTGGAGTCGAAGTCCATAAAGGTGAAATCGTCCAATCCGCTGGTTTCGCCGAAGAAAATAATTCTGTAACGGCTGCGCAGGGGCTTAAACATGTCGGTGAAGTATTCGAGAGTGTTTTGGAGCTGACCGTCGGCTTTTCGGTTGATAAGGATGGTGAAGTCAAAGACTGTGCTGCCATACATGTTGTCGGAAAGCTGTTGGTTTGTGAGGAGGTTTCGCTCAATCACATAGAAGGGCTCGGTAACGAACAGGGAAATTAGCTTTTCGATTGCTTTTTTTGTGCCCTTAAGGGATAAAAGCTCCGGCAATGCCTTGATGAAACGGCGAAGCTCCTCGTCCTTAAGACGGCTGTTTAGGGTGTCAACCCCCAGCCAAGAGGAAAAATGGTGCAGGGCGGGAACCGTTGCGGTTTCCACATCAAGAACGCTATCCAGATGGTCGATTTGCTCCTGAAGCTCGTTGTAGAGGGTGGAAAGCACGGAGAGATAGCGCCTAAAGAAATCGTTTTCGCTTTGGTAGACCTCGGGGAAGGTTTCAAGGAAGTTGTCACCGGGGACATAGACCCGAAGGTCGGAAATTTCGGCAGAACCAACGCCGGAAAGCTCCAGCCAAAGGTAGAGGTAGCGCCCCTTTAGCTTGTAGAGGAGCACATCCTCAAAGCCGGAGACTTCAATGCCCTCTGCCACGCCGAAAAACTGTTCCTTGATAGAGGGGGAAATGTCGGGGTCTTGAAGAAAGCCGTCAATGCTTGTGATGACGTCCCGTCGGATAAAAATGGGGTCGCTGGTGGCGATGGCGCGAACGGTAAGAACCATGTCGCCCTCAAAGCTTGTTTTGAGGGAGAGCCTGCCCCAGTTGATGTCGTCGTCAACCCCATCCAAGGCTTTTAGGAAAATGTGGCGAAGCTGTTTTTCCTCGCCCGCCTGCAAAACGCCCTTGTCATTGAGGACAAAGCCGTCCATAAGGCTGCGTTTTAGGTGGTCCTTTCCCAAAACGTATTTCTTGATGTTTCCTGCCATAACGCTCCCCCCTAACTGTTGCTGCCGGTGTAGGGCTGAAGCTCCAGCCTGATGTCACCG
>JAVVZC010000298.1:0-1273 GCA_036650755.1 Oscillospiraceae bacterium | reverse complement strand
AGCTCCTCCACAAAGATAATGACGATATAGCCCGAAAGCGCATAGCGGGGCAGGAGCGCATAAACCAGAAAAACCCCCAAAAGCGCATCCAAAATGTTGAAGCCCATGGACCAAATTTGCTGCCCCAGCCCCTTTAGGCAACCGTCCACCACCATGTCCATGTACATAATCGGCACCAAAAACGCAAAGATTTTTATGTAGTGCGCCGCTTGGGTACTGCCGTAAATTCCGCCGCCCAAAACGTCGGACAAAATGAACAAAAGGCTTGCGATAAGCAGGGAAAACCCGAGACATTTGCGCAAAAGCGCGCTCACCGTTCGGGAAATATCCTCGGTTTTGCCCAAAACCTGAGCGGCGGTCAGCTCCGGCACAATAAGCTCCGCAAAGGCTGTTAAAAGGCAGGAGGGGAAGGAAATAATCGGAAAAACCATGCCGGAAATTGTTCCGTAGCCCGCCAAAGCGCCGTTTGCCGTGAAGCCCGCTTTTTTTAAACCGCGGGGTATGAGAAGCTGCTCAACGGTGGACAGCGAGGTGCGGGCGTAGGCGGAAAGCGCCAGCGGAACCGCAATTCCCAGCATCCGCGCCGGAAGTCTTGGGGAAGGCTCCGCGGCTTTTTTGTGACGGCGGCGGTCGAAAAGAAAAACCGTGAGCATGAGGAAAAATGAGGCAATTTCGGAAATGGTTCCGCCCAAGGAAACCGCGGCACAGCTAAGCTCCAAGTCGTTTGCGGACACAAAGGAGAGCAAAATAATCACGGAGCCAACACGGATAATTTGCTCCGCGATGAGCACAAGAGCCGCCTTGTAAATTCTTCCGCTGGCAACAAAATAGCCGTAAAACACGGAGGAAACGGCGATAAATGGCAGGCTGAGTGATAAAATCCGCAGTGAGAGCACCGTTCGCGCGTCGCCCACCCAAAGGAAGCCGATGCGCTCTGAAAACAGAAATAAAATGATGAAGGCGGACAGCCCAAAAAACAGGCTGTATGCCAAGCAGAGCTTCATTGCACGGCTGACGCCGCCCTCCCGACCCAGCCCCAGCTCCTCGGAAATCAGCCGCGTCGCCGAAAAACGAATGCCGGAAATCGCAAAGGTGGCGGCAAGAAATTCAACGGAGCTGACCAAGGCGTAAAGCCCCACCCCCGCCGCGCCAATTCGGGAAACCAGCCAAATTTGAAAGCTAAGCCCGATGCAGCGCATAAAAAGCGAGGACCCCGTAAGCAGGGTGGCGTCCCGCAGCAGCTTCTTTTTTAGCATAGCTTGCCCCCTCTCCA
>JAVVZC010000297.1:0-1282 GCA_036650755.1 Oscillospiraceae bacterium | reverse complement strand
GGGAAAAATCGGCTTGCTTTTTTTGGCTTGAAAAATTACTTAACTGCCTGAAGAAGGTTCAGACCAAGTGTGAGAACTACGAAAGCAAGTCCCACCCATTTTGTCATTTTTGCAAGCTTCGCGTCCCAAGTGACTGCCTTTGCCTTGGTCATGAAGGTGTCCGCTCCGCCGGCGATTGCACCGGACAAACCGGAGCGCTTTCCCGACTGGAGAAGCACAACGCAGATAAGGAACACGCAGGTAATGAGCTGGATGATGGTTAGTGTGAGAGTTACAGCAGTAGGCATAATATTCAATCCTTTCAGAATAAAAAGAGGCAAGCCTCAAAAGTAGTTACAGTTGCAGAGATGATAGTATCACATCCCCATGCAAATTTCAAGGTTTATTTCCAATAAATAAAGATATTGCCCATAAGCCCCGAAAAACGCCCCTCATTTTATTGGGGAAACAGCTCGCCGGTTTGGGGATCCATGACAAAGCCCCGCACCTCCACGGTTTTGGGCATCAGTGGATGGTTTCGAATTTGCTCCGCCGTGTGGCGAACCGAGGCTTCCACCTCGTCAAAGCCGCTGAGCCAGCTATGTAAATCAATGCCGCAATATTCAACCATTTCCAGCGCCTCAGGGGAAATTCCCCGCTGAAGCATTTTTGCGATAAGGGGCTCCGGGTCCAAGCCCTGCATTCCGCAGTCATAGTGCCCCACCACCATAATTTCCTCAACCCCCAGCTCGTAAACCGCAACCATAAGGCTCAGCATAACGCTGCCAAAGGGGTGCATAATCACGCCGCCGGCGTTTTTGATAATCTTGGCGTCCCCGTTTTTAAGACCCAGCGCGGCGGGCAAAAGATGGGTGAGCCGTGTGTCCATGCAGGAGAGGATTGCAAGCTTTTTGTCAGGGCGATTGCCGGTTGCAAATTGCTCAAAGTCGCGATTATCCACAAATTTGCGGTTAAAGGACAAAATTTCTTCAAAAACGGACATAAGCGTCCCTCTTTCCCCGACGCCGTATCGCTCGGGCGTCTCCGATAATAATACACCGTCCCCGCCCCATGTCAACAAAAAAATGTGCGCCCAAGCAAAAGCTGAACGCACATTTATTCATTTAAACTTAGTCGTGAACTATAACGCTCTTGCGCTCTGCCATACCGGCAATTTGCTCGTCGGTGTAACCCAGCTTTTTGAGGATTTCGGCGCTGTGCTCGCCAAGGAGGGGATAGGTTTTCCACTCGGACTTGCCTTGGCTGTCAAAGGTGATGGGGCTGTTGGGGATGGTGACCTTTG
>JAVVZC010000296.1:0-1306 GCA_036650755.1 Oscillospiraceae bacterium | reverse complement strand
CGTTAAGGAAGGTGCCGGTAAAGATTTTTGCGCCCGAGGCGTTATATAGTTCACCCTGACCGGAGCGAAGCCCGGCAAGAAAATCGCCTATGTATTGCATAGTGCCCGTGGGGTGGTAGAAGGAGCCCTTGCCTTGGTAGAGATTGTCGACAAAATCGCCGGCGTAGCAAAGCCCGCCTTGGGGGTAGTAGGTTTGCCCCTTGCCGTTAAATTTGTCCCCCGCGAAGCTGCCCTCATAGAGCTTTTCTCCCTCGGGATAATAGAGGGTGCCCTCGCCGATTACTTCGCCTTTTTTTACTTGACCCGTGTAGGCAAGGTGCCCATCCTCCGCAAGGATGTTAACGGTTTCTTCCTTGAATTTTAGGGGGATTGCGTCGTATTTGTAGGTGGGGAAAGCCGCGGCGCCCTCCACAGACTTGTGGGGAAGGTTGACGCTGATAAATATGGCGCAGATCACGCCCAAACCAACCACCATTGCAAAGGCAAGCCGCTTACTGACAAGCCATCGTCCGATTGTGTAGTAGTCTTTTTTGTGCTTTGGCTTGATATCCAGCAGTTTTGAGAAAAACTGTCGGACTTTGGTGAATATTGTTGCCGACCAAAAAGCAGGCGTTGTTAAAAATCGAAGCTTTGTAATGAGGGGCTGAATTTTAGACTTTATGGACGAGATCAGCGTTGAAAATAATTTGTTCAAGCGGGTTCACCTGCCTTTCGCAAAGTTTTTGCAGAGTTTGAAACGGGTTTATGAAAGGTTTTTGCCGAACAACTGGAAATTCACATCCTCGTCTCCGCTGTTGTGGAAGAAATACTCGCAGGCGAACAGGTACCAGCGGACTATGCCGTCGGAGGGGCAAGCTCGAAGCAGAGCGGAAAGGCTGTTTCGCGCAAGGTAAAAATCGCTTTTGTAGAACATTGTGATGGCTTCTTGAAGCTGCTTATCGTAGTTACTGCGGATGTTCCGCTCCAAGGAGGGATAAGCGTCCAAAACCTCGTAGAGCTTGAAGCTTTTTTGGAGGTCCTTGTCGGAGACAAAGCCGATGTAGCGGGTGGTGTTTTCGCTACTAAGCTGATCCATAAATTGTTCCGTAAGGACGAGACGCACACCGGCGGCTCTCAGCCGATCCGCATAGCTGCCCAAAAATTCCAGCTCCGAGGAGGAAAGGAAGGGGAACATGCTGTCTTGGCTCCCCGCGATGCCGTAGAGGAAAACCGTGTTGTGGAGCAGTATGAAAAAGTCCGGGCGGGGCTTTAGGGCGCTCTCCTGCACTCGGCTGCTTTCACCCAAAAGGTCAAGTCCCGCTTTGAC
>JAVVZC010000295.1:0-1312 GCA_036650755.1 Oscillospiraceae bacterium | reverse complement strand
CGATGGCAACGGAATTCAGCCCATATTCGGCGGCGATGCGTCCCTCGATGGTGTGGAGCTCGGCGGGCGCCGCGCTTCGGAAAAAGCTTGCCTCAACGGACATGGAAAGCTTTTCCTTGTTAACTGTTGCGGACTTTACAAAAGCCTTTTCAAGCCCGCCGCACATATCGGAAAGCCCCTCGCAAAAGGGGAAAATTTCTAGGAAAGGGGTCTTGATTTCTTCGCTCATTAGGGGTTTATTCTCCTTTGTTGTCTTGCTCAATCATGGCGACGAGAGCGCTTGCCAGTTCGTCTTCGGGAACTTTGCAAACCACCTCGCCTTTTTTGAAAAGCACACCCTCGCCCATGCCGCCCGCAAGCCCGTAATCCGCGTGCTTCGCTTCGCCGGGGCCGTTCACAACACAGCCCATAACGGCAACGGTGAGGGGAGTTTTGCAGTTTTGGAGCAGTGCCTCAACTCGGGTGGCGGTGCCGATAAGGTCGATGTTTGTTCTGCCGCAGGTGGGGCAGGCGATTACGTTAACGCCCTCATTTCGCAGTCCCGCCGCCTTGAGGATGGCGATGCCGGCGCGAACCTCCGCCAGTGGGTCGGCGGTCAGGGAAACACGGATTGTGCTGCCGATGCCGTCCAAAAGCAGGGAGCCGATGCCCAGAGAGGATTTTATGATGCCCATGTATTCCGTGCCGGTTTCCGTGACACCAAGATGGAGCGGGTAGTCCGTTATTTCGGACATTTCACGGTAGGCGGTGACGGTTTCCGCCACGTTTGAGGATTTTATGGAGATGCAGATGTCGTCAAAATTCGCGTCGTTAAGCAGGCGAACATGGCGCAGCGCGCTCTCGCAAAGTGCCCGGGGAGTGGGGCCAAATTCGTCCATCAGCTCCTTTTCAAGGCTGCCGCTGTTCACGCCGATGCGGATGGGAACCCCGGCGCTTCGGCAGGCGTCCGCCACCATTTTGACCCGTGCCGGGGAACCGATATTGCCCGGGTTGATGCGGATTTTGTCAAAGCCCGCCTCAACGGCGGCAATGGCAAGGCGGTAGTCAAAGTGGATGTCCGCCACCAAGGGAGTTTTGCAGCCACGGCGGATTTCGGGCAGCGCTCGGGCGGCAATTTCGTTTGGCACAGCCAAGCGGACAATGTCACAGCCCGCCGCCGTAAGGGCGGCAATTTGGGCAAGGGTTGCGTCGATGTCCTCGGTTTTGGTGTTGCACATGGACTGAACGGAAATGGGAGCGGAGCCGCCAATCGCGACGCCGCCCACAAGAAGGGTTTTAGTTTTTTCTCTGTTCACCGGAAGTCTCCTGTTCT
>JAVVZC010000294.1:0-1328 GCA_036650755.1 Oscillospiraceae bacterium | reverse complement strand
GAAAAAGGCTGAACAAAACTGGCGAAATGTGCTATACTTGGGGCAATATTGTGGATTATGAGGTAAAGGCTTTGAAACATCGGGCTAGTCGTTTTTTTGAATATTCGGAGCAGCCGTTGGCGCTTTTAAAATGGATGCTTTTTGCAAGCATTATCGGGCTTGTGGTCGGGGGCGTCAGCTCCGGCTTTTATTTTGCCTTCAATTTTGTCACAGAGCTTTTTAACGAAAACTCTTGGCTTCTCTACCTGCTGCCGGTGGGCGGGCTTGCCATCGTGCTGCTCTACAAGCTTTGCGGCATGGAGCGGGACAGGGGCACGAATTTTGTGCTGCTGGCGGTGCGTGAAAACGCTGTTTTGCCCCTTAAAACTGCGCCGCTGGTGTTCATTTCAACCCTAATCACCCATCTTTTTGGCGGCTCCTCGGGGCGTGAGGGTGCAATTTTGCAAATCGGCGGCTCCATCTCCTCCTCCATCGGCAGGCTCATGCGTTTGGACGACAAGGACAGCCGAATTGTGACCATGTGCGGCATGTCCGCCGCCTTCGCCGCACTTTTCGGAACGCCGCTGACCGCCGCGGTTTTCTCCATGGAAATGGTCAGCGTGGGCGTCATGTATTACGCCGCCATCGTTCCCTGCACCCTCTCCGCCATCCTTGGGCTTTCCCTCGCAAAGCTTTTGGGCGTTGCGCCCACCGCCTTTGTTTTAAGCGGCGTACCCGCCTTTTCACTTGTGGTTTTATTGCAGGTCATGGCGCTGGGCGTGGGCTGCGCACTGCTTTCAATTGCTTTTTGCAGGCTCACCCACTGGGCGCCCAAGCTCTATGAGCGCTTTTTGCCCAACAAGTTTTTGCGGATTGCGGCGGGCGGGCTAATCGTTATCGCCCTGTCCACACTTTTGGGCACCCGGGACTACAACGGCAGCGGCTCCGCCGTTATCGGCGCCGCAATTGCCGGCAGCGCAAGACCGGAGGCGTTTTTGCTGAAAATGCTGCTCACCGCAATCACCTTGGGCGCGGGCTTCAAGGGCGGCGAAATTGTGCCGGTGTTCTTCACGGGGGCGACATTTGGCTGCACCGTGGCACCCCTGATCGGACTTTCGCCCGGCTTCGGCGCCGCAATCGGGCTTGTTTCCGTTTTTTGCGGAGTGACCAACTGCCCCATGACCTCGATTTTGCTGGCGATGGAGCTTTTCGGCGGCGTTTCCATGCCTCTTTTCGCAATCGCCTGCGGGGTTTCCTACATGCTTTCCGGGTATTACAGCCTTTACAGCGAGCAGAAAATTGTTTATTCCAAGCTTAAGGCGGAATATGTGGACAAGAAGGCGGAGTGA
>JAVVZC010000293.1:0-1345 GCA_036650755.1 Oscillospiraceae bacterium | reverse complement strand
CTGGCAGCGGGAGAAGGATTTGAACCCTCACAAACAGAGTCAGAGTCTGTCGTGCTACCCTTACACAATCCCGCTATTTGGCTTTTGTCTGAAACAGACGCAAGAGTTATTATACTATATTTTGACGTAATGTCAAGGCTAATCCTTGATAAAATGGGAAAAATCTGCGCTGCAAAAAATGCGGCGCAGATTTTTTTCGCGGTGAGGCGTTATTTTGCCAAATAACTGACTACAAGCTCGTGGAGCAGCTCGTCCCGGTCAAGCCGGCAGATAAGGCTGCGGGCGTTGTTATAGTTGGTGATGTAGGTGGGGTCCTCGGAGAGAATGTAGCCTACCAGCTGATTTATAGGGTTGTAACCCTTAACAACGAGAGAGTTATAGACAGAGGACAGGACTTCTTTGATTTCTGTCTTGTTGTCGATAACGTTGAATTTGCGGGTTTGATCCTCCATATATACAGCCCTCCTTTAATAAGTTCGTAGCCTTATTATAACAAATTTAGCGCAAGTGTAAAGCGATTTAATATTACTGTTCAGTTACATTTTATCTCAAAAGCCACTATCTTATTACAGCCGCGTGAACTTTTTCCAAATTTGCCAGTATGGATTTCATAATTTCGTCCGCGTGCTCGTCGGTTAGGGTTTGGTCCTTGGCACGGATTGACAGGGAGAAAGCAACGCTGCGTTTCCCCTCGGGGATGCCGGCACCGGTGTAAACGTCGAACAAACGGCAGCTTTCAAGGTAGTCGCCGCCGACTTCGAACATGGCGTCCGTCAGCGCCGCAACGGAAACTGCGGCGTCGCAAACAACTGCGATGTCACGGGTCATTGCGGGGAAGCGGGGCAGGGGAACATAGGTGGGCTCCGGTGAAACCGCCGCCATAATGAGGGGAAGCTCCAGCTCCGCCGCGAAAACGCTGCCGCTCATGCCGTATTCGGCACAGACAAGGGGGTGAATTTCGCCCATGACGCCAAGGCAGGTATCGCCGCAATAGACGGCGGCACAGCGTCCGGGATGGTAGGAGACATTGTCCGTCACCGGCTTGAAGCGAAGGTTTACAACACGGAGGGAGGAGAGCAGTGCTTCAATGGCGCCCTTAAGCTCATAGAAGCCCTCGTCCTTGCCGTAAGCGCCCAAGGTGAGAACTGTGTGCTCGTCGGCAAGCTTGCTGTCCTTAAGGGGAAGATAGACGGTTGCAAGCTCAAACATGCGAACATCCATGTTGCGCTTGGAATAGTTGGTGCTCAAAACATCCAGCATGGAGGGGAGAGCTGTGGTGCGCATCACGCTGGTGTCCTCGCCAAGGGGGTTTTGGATGACAAAGGCGTGGCGCAGGGGGCTGTTT
>JAVVZC010000292.1:0-1373 GCA_036650755.1 Oscillospiraceae bacterium | reverse complement strand
GTTGCGCCGGAAAAACGGCCGTCCGTTATGAGCGCCACGGATTTATCAAGCCCCATTCCGGCAATTGCGGAGGTGGGGTTCAGCATTTCGCGCATTCCGGGGCCGCCCTTGGGGCCTTCGTAGCGGATTACCACAACGTCGCCCGCCTTGATTTTGCCGCCGTTTATTGCGGAAATTGCGTCGTCCTCGCTGTCAAAAACTCTTGCGGCGCCTTGGTGGGTCATCATTTCGGGCGCCACGGCGGACTGCTTTACAACACAGCCGTCGGGGGCGAGATTGCCCTTCAAAACCGCAATGCCGCCGTTTTGGGAGTAGGGATTTTCGATGGGGCGGATGATTTCGGGGTTAAGATTTTTCACGCCCTCAAGATTTTCCGCCAAGGTTTTCGCCGTGACGGTCAGCACGGAGGTGTCCAGCAAGTTGCGCTTTGTCAGCTCCGCCATCACGGCATGAACGCCGCCGGCGCGATCCAAATCCTCCATATAGGTGTCGCCCGCGGGGGCGAGGTGGCAGAGGTTTGGGGTTTTTGCGGAAAATTCATTCGCCATATTGAGGTCCAGCGTAACGCCCGCTTCGTGGGCGATTGCGGGGATGTGGAGCATGGTATTTGTGGAGCAGCCCAGCGCCATGTCAACGATTTCGGCGTTGTGGAACGCCGCTTCGGTCATGATGTCCCGGGGGCAAATATTTTTTTCAAGAAGCTCCATAACCTTCATGCCCGCGTGCTTTGCAAGGCGCAGACGTGCGCTCATAACGGCGGGAATTGTGCCGTTGCCCGCAAGCGCCATGCCCAGCGCCTCGGTGACGCAGTTCATGGAATTTGCGGTGTACATTCCCGAGCAGGAGCCGCAGGTTGGGCAGGCTTCGTTTTCGTATGCCTCCAAGGCGGCGGCGGTAAGCGTGCCCGCGTGGTAGGAGCCAACGGCTTCAAAAATTCCCGAAAGGCAAAGGCGCTTGCCGTCAAGTCTGCCGGAGAGCATGGGGCCGCCGGAAACAAAGATGGTTGGCACGTTCACACGCGCCGCCGCCATTAGCAGACCGGGCACGTTTTTGTCGCAGTTGGGTATCATTACAAGCGCGTCAAACTGGTGGGCGAGCGCCATACATTCTGTGCTGTCGGCTATTAAATCTCTCGTAACAAGAGAATATTTCATGCCTTCGTGTCCCATTGCGATACCATCACACACGGCGATGGCGGGGAACATGACAGGTGTGCCGCCCGCCATGAGGACGCCCGCTTTGACGGCTTCGCAAATTTTGTCCAAATTCATGTGGCCGGGGACGATTTCGTTATAGGAGCTGACGATGCCGACAAGGGGGCGGTTTAGCTCCTCTTTTGTGTAGCCGAGGGCGTAAAACAGGCTGCGGTGGGG
>JAVVZC010000291.1:0-1387 GCA_036650755.1 Oscillospiraceae bacterium | reverse complement strand
GGTTTACCAAGAAAACGCAAGAGTGTTCAAGGCGCTCTGCGACGAAAATCGCCTGCAAATTTTGGAGCTGCTCCAAAGCGGCGAAAAATGTGCCTGCAAGCTGCTGGACAGCTTACAAATCGGGCAGTCCACCCTTTCCCACCACATGAGAATTTTGTGTGAGTCGGGCATTGTTTGCGGTCGGCGCGATGGCAAATGGACACACTATTCCATCAGTCCCAAGGGCGCGGAGCACGCAAAGGCGCTCCTTGCCGCGCTGACGGAAATAAAGGCTGAAAACGGTGGCACAGATGGAAATTCTTGAAGCTGTTTGGATGTTTTTTCAAAACCAAATTCTGGGCATGAAGTGGCTAAATTCGCTGATTGGCAGCGGACTTTCCGCCTTGGGCATAGACCTTGAAACGCTGCTGGGTCGGAGCCTGCAATTTTTCCTTTACGACACCATCAAAATATTCTTTCTTTTGTCTTTCCTGATTTTCATCATTTCCTACATCCAAAGCTATTTCCCGCCGGAGCGGACGAAGAAAATTTTGGGTCGTTTTCACGGCATCGGGGCGAATATTCTTGCCGCTCTGCTGGGCACTGTGACACCCTTTTGCTCCTGCTCCTCAATTCCGCTGTTCATCGGCTTTTCAAGCGCGGGTCTGCCGGTTGGCGTAACCTTCTCCTTCCTTATTTCCTCGCCCATGGTTGACCTTGGCTCGCTGGTGCTTTTGATGAGCGTTTTCGGCGGAAAAACCGCTCTTGCCTATGTTATTTTAGGCTTGATAATAGCCGTAATCGGCGGCACGCTGATTGAAAAGCTGGGCATGGAGCGCTATGTGGAGGACTTCATAAAATCCGCGGGCGGCGTTGCTTTGGAAAGCCCGAATTTAACAAGGCGGGAGCGTTTGAGCTATGCCAAGGACCAAGTTCTCGCCACCATCAAAAAGGTTGCGCCCTACATTTTAATCGGCGTTAGCATTGGCGCGATTATCCACAATCTAATCCCCCAAGCTTGGATTGAAAGCGTTTTGGGCAGTGATAATCCCTTCTCCGTCATTTTGGCAACGCTTGTGGGCATTCCAATGTACGCGGATATTTTCGGCACAATTCCCGTGGCGGAAAGCCTTTTTGCAAAGGGTGCGGGGCTTGGCACGATTTTGTCCTTTATGATGGCTGTAACGGCGCTTTCTCTGCCCTCCATGATCATGCTTCGCAAGGCTGTCAAGCCAAAGCTTCTTGCGGTTTTTGTGGGCATCGTGGCAATCGGAATTATTTTGGTTGGCTATTTTTTCAACGCATTCGCATTTTTATTCTAAAAAAAATATTTGGAGGTTTTATAATGGAAATTAAGGTTCTGGGCTCCGGCTGCCCAAAATGCAATCAGCTTGAAGCCGCCACAAAA
>JAVVZC010000290.1:0-1388 GCA_036650755.1 Oscillospiraceae bacterium | reverse complement strand
ACACAAGAAGTTGTATAATTATTTAATTAGGCATTGATACTTTGCTCAAAGTATGGCATGATAATCGGTAGGAGATATGAGTCCCGCCGGATAGATATAAATATTGATATAATTTCTTTAGGAGAATGATATGGAGCTTCGTGATTTGCGGTTCTTTTGTTTGACGGCTGAAATGGAACACGTTACAAATGCAGCAGATAAGCTGGGTGTTGCCCAGCCCTTTCTGACAAAAATAATCCGACAGGTGGAGGAGGACGTTGGCGGTCAACTTTTCACCAAGGTGGGAAGAAAAATCAAGCTCAACTCAGAGGGCGAAATCTTCTACAAGCACGCCAAAACAGTTTTGGCGGATATGGACAAGCTGAACGCCGAAATGGACTATGTTTTCGAGCGCAAGCAGCAAACCATTACCCTCATGTGCAACACCGAGTCTTTCGCCACAAGGCTCATTCGCGCCTTCCGTGACAGCAATCCCCAATACGGGCTATCGGTGCTTAGCGCCTCCATGGAGGAAATGCAGGAGGCACTTACCACGGGCAGCGCGGATTTTGCCGTATCCAGCCCGCCCATGAGGCAGAGCGAAAAATCAAACATCGAAACCCTAAACATTTTTTGCGCCCGAGCCACGGTTTTGCTCCCGCCGGGGCACAGGCTTTTGGAAAAAGGCAAGGTTACGCTTGATGACCTTCGGGGCGAAAAGTTCATCACCATGCCAAAAAAGAGCGGCATGAGAAACACACTGACGCCGATTTTTGAAAAATATGACTTCCACCCGCAAATTGTTTTTGAGTCCAACAACCTTAACATGATTACACAAGCGGTTGAAGGCGGATTTGGCAGCGCCATCATCACGGAGCTGATAATCGAAGATTACCCGGAGCTCAAGCAATATTGCGTTAAAATGGACATACCCGAAAATTGCGGCTATTACGGCTTGAGCTACAACAAGCTTGCCATCCAAAACCGAAACGTGGCGCATTTTTTGGGCTTCGCCACAAAGTTTTTCAAAGACCTGCAAGATTACTTAGTCCAAAAAAACGGATAGAAGCTCCGCTGTACATAAAGGGGCGCCGCGGCATATTTTTGCCGTGGCGCTCTTTGTTGCCGTAAAAAGGGGCTAGCTTTTTTGACACGGAGGCTTTAGACGGAAAAGTTCAATATGACAGAGCTAAAAATCCCCCGGAAGAAACAATTTTTGCAAAGAGATGCGCAAAACCGTTGACAAGGCGCCGGTTTTCTGTTAATATACGTCTTGCGACCTTGGTTAACCGAAGTCGAACCCTCTGGGGGATTAGCTCAGCTGGGAGAGCGCCTGCATGGCATGCAGGAGGTCAGCGGTTCGATCCCGCTATTCTCCACCAAACAAAAAGCAAGGAACCGGTTTTGGA
>JAVVZC010000289.1:0-1420 GCA_036650755.1 Oscillospiraceae bacterium | reverse complement strand
TGTGGCGCTTTTTTTGAAGCGGATATTCGGGCGCGGAAACGCCCTCCACAACAATCTCGGTCGCCTTAAGCTCAAAGGGCTGCTTTGCCTCGGGCGTCAGCGCCAAAAGCCCCTTTATTACAAGTGCCGCGCCAACATTTTGGTGGGCAATTTCATCAAAATTAGGAAGATTTTCCTTCTCAAAAACCACCTGCAGGCTCTTGAGGGCGCTGCCGTCGTTAAGCTCCACAAAGGCGAAATTTTTCATGTCGCGGACTGTGCGAACCCAGCCGCAAACGGTGATTTCAGCGCCGGTAAAGGCGGAGGCGTCCGCGTACAGCGCGGAAATTTTTGTGCGTTTCATATAATTTTTCTCTCCCATCGCTATTGTTATTGCAAAGACAATATAGTATTATACATATAAATGCAAGATATTTCAAGCGCTTTAACAAATTATAGCCACATTAGTCAATTGTTTCGGGTTTTATCCCCGATTTTATCAAAAATGGCGCAAAACAGCAGAAATAGGAGGCTTCAAAATGGAAAAAATCTATAAGAATATATGCGAGCTTGTGGGGAACACCCCCCTCATTGAGCTTGCCGTTTTTGGAAAAAACCACTGCCCCAACGCCCGACTTGTCGCCAAGGCGGAGCGCTTTAATCCCGCCGGCAGCGCCAAGGACAGGATTGCCCTGAACCTGCTCCAAAGCGCCCTTCGGGACGGAAAACTTGCCCCCGGCGGCACGGTTATTGAGCCCACAAGCGGCAACACAGGCGTTGGAATTGCAGCGATTTCGGCGGTTATGGGCTTTCACGCCATCATCGTGATGCCCGACAGCATGAGCCTTGAACGGCGGAAGCTGATTGCCGCCTACGGCGCGGAAATTGTCCTCACCCCCGGGGCGGAGGGCATGGCGGGAGCCATCAAAAAAGCGGAGGAGCTTCAGGCGGGAAAGCCGGGCAGCATCATCGCAGGTCAGTTCGAAAACCCGGAAAATCCACGGGCGCACTACCTTAGCACCGGGCCGGAAATTTGGCGGGACACGGAGGGGCACATCGACGCCTTTGTGGCGGGCGTGGGCACCGGAGGCACGATTACCGGCGCGGGAAGATACTTAAAGGAGCAAAATTCGCGAATTCGGATAATCGCCATGGAACCCTCCGGCTCCGCCGTGCTTTCCGGCGAGCCCGGCGGCAAGCACAAAATCCAAGGCATCGGCGCCGGCTTTGTGCCCAAGGCGCTGGACACCGGGGTTTACGACGAGGTGGTAAAAATCACCGACGAGGAAGCCTATGACGCCATGACAGAGCTTGCGAAAACCGAAGGCTTGCTGGTGGGAATTTCCTCAGGCGCGGCTGCGCTGGCGGCTGCAAGGGTCGCCGCAAGAGCGGAGTTTGCAGGGAGGACGGTTGTGGTGCTCCTGCCGGACACGGGGGAGAG
>JAVVZC010000288.1:0-1433 GCA_036650755.1 Oscillospiraceae bacterium | reverse complement strand
TTTGGAGGCAAATCAAAATGTCAAAATCAAAAATGCAGCGTGTTAACCCCGCCGCCAACGCCCAAATCCGCGCCGCGCTTTACATCCGCGTTTCCACCGACAGGCAGGCGGAGGAGGGCTACTCCATCGAGGTTCAAAAGGAGCGGCTTATCGCCTTTACCAAAACCCTGGACGGCTCTGTCACATACGAAACCTACATCGACGACGGCTTTTCCGGCGCGTCCCTCACTCGCCCCGCCATGGAAAGGCTGATACTTGCCGCCGAAAACAAAACCATCACCCACATCTGCGTCTACAAGCTGGACCGTTTGAGCCGCTCCCAAAAGGACACGCTTCACCTCATCGAGGACATTTTTCTGCCCAACAATATCGCCTTTGTTTCCATTCAGGAGAGCTTTAACACCGCCACCGCCTTTGGGCGCGCCGTGGTGGGAATTCTCTCCGTTTTTGCCCAATTGGAGCGGGAAAACATCTACGAACGCACACGCAGCGGCATGCAAAAGCGGGTGGAGGCGGGGCTTTGGCCCGGAGGCGGCGGGGTGCCCTTCGGCTACGATTACGACCTTGAAAAGGGGATTTTGCAGCCAAACGCCGACGCCGACGCGGTGCGGCAAATCTATGAGCTTTACCTCAAGGGCTTCTCGCTGCAAGTGATTGCAAATCGGCTGGGGCTGAAATATGAAAAGCTGGCGTCCCAAATTTTGACCCGAAAAACCAATCTGGGGCTAATCGAATACAACGGCGTGGAGTATAAGGGTCAGCATGAGCCCATAATCTCTCGGGAAATTTTCGAAAAAGCGATGGCGCTTCGGGCTCTGCGCTCGGAAAATCGGCTGGTGTCAAAAACTCGGCACCTGCTCACGGGGCTTGTCTATTGCGGCGTTTGCGGCGCGAAAATGCGCTATCAAAAATGGGGCAAGGCGGGCTACAAGCTGGTTTGCTATTCCCAGCAAAGCTCAAAGCCCTATCTTGTGCGGGACCCCCATTGCGACAACGAAACCGTTTGGGCGGAGGACATCGAAAAAGCCGTAATCGCCGACCTTTTTTCCGTCACGCCCCAAGAAATCGCCCCCGGTGAGAGCGCCCCGCCCCGGCAAACCATCCCGGAGCTTTTGGAAAATAAAAAAGCGGTGCTGGAAACCAAGCTCCGCCGCCTTTATGACCTCTATGCCGAGGCAGGCAATCAGGTTTTGCTGGAAAGCATCCAAGGACTGAACGAGGAAATCAAGAAGCTGGAGGGCAAAATCGCCGAGGAAAAGGAGAAAGGCGTCTGGACCCAAAACGCCAAAATAGCCCGTGAACAGCTAAAAAACGTGTCCCAAACATGGGAATTCATGGACATCCCCCAGCGCCGCAACCTAATCTGCTCCCTAATAGACCGCATAAGCCTAATCCACAACCAAGTGCGCATAGACTATAAATACTGATCAGCC
>JAVVZC010000287.1:0-1451 GCA_036650755.1 Oscillospiraceae bacterium | reverse complement strand
ATTTATTTGCCGGAAATTGCGGCTTCGACCTTGGCGCTGTCGGTGGAGACAATGTAGAACACATAGACGCCCTCGCTGCGGATTATGGCGTTGTCGATTTTTGGAACCTCGTCGGGGGCATAGGATTGGTAGGCTGTTTTTTGTGACTGGGCGCGTTTTTTTGCAAAGCCCAAAACACGCTCTGCCGCGGCTTCGTCGCTGCACTTAAAGAGGGAAATTTCCTCCGTGGTGGCACCGGTGGAGCAGAGAACCTTGCACTCGGAGATGTCAGCGGCGTCGTAGCCGAAGAAGGAGGCGGCGATTTCGGGGTTGACGGGGCTGAGAATGTCCGAAAAGGCGGCGCTGTCGGAAATTTTTGAGGACAGTGCCTCAAGGTCGTAGTTTGCCTTTGGTGCAGGCGCAGCGCAGGCTGTGAAAACACCCAAAATCAGACAAACGGCAAGCAGAGCTGAAAAAGCTTTCCTCATAATACGCACCCCTTAATCTTTTATATAATGTGTTTTTACATAGTTGAGCCAAGTTTGGTAGACCTCAGCGGAGAAGTGGATGCCGTCGCTTGTAACATTTGAGGGGAGAAAGCCGTCCGGTCCCGCAAGGGCGGAGACAAGGTCAAGATAGTAGCAGCCCTTTGCGGCGGCAAGCTCACGCAAGCCGCTGTTGTAGGAACTGACCCGGGTCATGTTGAAGGTGTCGCTTCCCGCGGATTTTGCGGCGCTGACGGGGGTTAAGCCCATGATGTAGATTTTGCAATCGGGCTGAGCGGCGATGATGGGGTCAAGCATTTTGCCGTAGAGGTCGATGAAGGAATTGACATCATAACCAATTTCGTTGATGCCAAGAAGAATATAGATTTTGCCGTAGGGTTTTTGGGTGAGCCCCTCAACCATTGTGCCCGCGTTGCCGTTGTCAAGAGTGATTGCCTTGTTGGAATTTGCGCCAACAACGGTCATACTGGTGGCGGCGTAGTAGTCGCAGGTGGTCAGCCCGGAAAACATGCGGAAGCCGTCCATAAGGGAGTTGCCCATGAAGGCGGCGTCGGCAAAAAAGTCATCGGCAGCGGCTTCTTGGAGAGGCACATCGGGACCCGTGGGCGCGGCGCTGGGAGTGCTTGGGGGAGGAGCCGTGGGCGCTTCGCTGTGGGGGACGGAGGAAACGCTGGGCGGGACGATTGCGGGGTCAATGCTGGGGGAGGGGGAAGCCTCGGGACCTGATTTGATTTTGCAGCCTGTCAGTGCCATGGAGGATATTAAAAGCAGGGATAAAACACCTGCGCCAATTCTTTTGTTATAATGAAAACGGGTCACTTTATTACTTAGCTCCTTTAAAAAAGACATATTATGTCTACCAATTGCTGTCCTTTCCAATTATAGATAATCGCTCCTAAATATGCAAGCCCTATTTTACATAATTCGAACATTTTCTACACAGTTCGCGTAAATAACAAATAATCT
>JAVVZC010000286.1:0-1466 GCA_036650755.1 Oscillospiraceae bacterium | reverse complement strand
GGCTTGGGCACGAAAAGTGAGGTGGAAACAGTGATGTGAACACCCTTGGATTTGCCCTTGCCAAAGGGCTTGTACAGCCCCAAAACTTCCATAGTCAGCTTCGCGATTGCCAGCACGTCCTCGTCGGTTTCGGTGGGAAGCCCAAGCATGAAATAGAGCTTGATGTTGTTCCAGCCGCCCTCAAAGGCGATTTTGCAGGTGTTTAGCAAATCCTCCTCGCGGACGTTTTTGTTGATGGCGTTACGCAGGCGCTGGGTGCCCGCCTCGGGGGCGAAGGTCAGCCCGCTTTTGCGCACCTTTTGGACACGGGTCATAAGGTCCATGGAGAAATTGTCGGCGCGGAGAGAGGGGAGGGAAAGCCCAACGCTGTGGGGGATGCAAAAGTCCAAAAGCCCGTCGCAAAGCTCGGAAAGCGGGCGGTAATCGCTGGTGCTGAGGGAGGAAAGGGTCAGCTCCTCATAGCCGGTGTTTTTGAGCGACTCGATGCCCTGATCCACGAGTTTTTCCGGGCTGCGGGCGCGAACGGGGCGGTAGCCAAAGCCGGCTTGGCAAAAGCGGCAGCCGCGAATGCAACCACGAAAAAGCTCCAGCGTGACCCTGTCGTGGACGATTTCCGTTGAGGGCACCACGGGGCTTGTGGGGAAGTAAGAGTTTTCAAAATCCGTGACAATTCGCTTTTTTACAAGCGGAGGCGCGCCCTCCAAAGCCTGAAGCTCACGAAGGGTTCCGTCGTCGTTGTATTGGGGGGAGTAGAGAGACGGGACATAAATGCCGTCGATTTTCGCCGCTTCGGATAGAAATTCCTGTTTTGTGGAGCCTTTTTGCTTAGCTTCGGCTAAAAGCCGCAAAAGCTCCCTGTCCACATCCTCGCCCTCGCCAAGGACGCAGAGGTCGAGAAAATCCGCCATTGGCTCCGGGTTGCAGCAGCTTGTACCGCCGCCAAAAACAAGGGGAAGCAGGGAAGTACGGTCCGCGGAGCGAAGGGGAAGCCCCGCAAGATCTAGCATGTTGAGCACGTTTGTGTAAGCCATTTCGTAGCCCAAGGAGAAGCCGATTACGTCAAACTCGGAGAGGGGGTCGCCGCTTTCCAGCGCCCAAAGGGGGATGCCCTCGGCGCGCATAAAGTCCTCCATATCGCCCCAAGGCGCGAAAACCCGCTCGCACCAAACCCCGGGCATTTCGTTGATGATGCCGTAGAGGATTTTGATGCCCAAGTTCGACATGCCGATTTCGTAGGTGTCGGGGAAGCAGAGCGCCATGCGAAGCTCCGTTTCGGATTTTTGTTTTATTATTTGGTTGTATTCGCCGCCGGTGTAGCGGGCGGGTTTTTGCACCTTTGGCAAAATTCGGGTCAATCTTTTATCCATAGTCCACATCCGTTCAAATTATGGGGATATTGTATAACGGATTTGGGGATTTGACAAGTGGCAGGGGGAGGGAATGTGGTTTCTGAGCGAAGCGAAGGT
>JAVVZC010000285.1:0-1478 GCA_036650755.1 Oscillospiraceae bacterium | reverse complement strand
CCCATTTATGTCGTACAGACCCCTAGCCGATGAGCTTCGCCCCGACACCTTGGATGAAATCGTTGGTCAAGAGCACATTTTGGGCGAAAACTCCATGCTAAAGCGGATAATCGCCTCGGGAAAAATCCCCAACATGATTTTCTACGGCCCCTCGGGCACGGGCAAAACCACCCTTGCGCGGATTATCGCCCGGCAAACCAACCGCACCCTCCGTCGGCTTAACGCCACAACGGCGGGCATTGCGGACATCAAGGCAATCATCGACGAGCTGGACACCCTCCTGACCCCCGGCGGCGTTTTGCTCTATTTGGACGAAATCCAATACTTCAACAAAAAGCAACAGCAATCACTTTTGGAATTCATCGAAAACGGAAAAATCACCCTCATCGCCTCCACCACGGAGAACCCCTATTTCTACGTTTTCAACGCCATTTTAAGCCGCTCCACGGTTTTTGAGTTTAAGCAAATCCAAGCGGCGGACGCCGAAATTGCGGTCAAGCGCGCCATCAAATTTTTGGAAAACCGTGACGGCGTAACCATCAGCCCGGAGCCGGGAGTTTGCGCCCACATCGCCCAAAGCTGCGGCGGTGACGTGCGCAAGGCGATTAACGCCGTTGAGCTGCTCTATTCCGCCTCCCGAACGGCGGGGAGCGAAATTATTCTCACCCTCTCCGACGCCGCTGAGGTTTCCCAAAAAAGCGCCATGCGCTACGACCGTGACGGCGACGCGCATTTTGACATTCTCTCCGCGCTGATGAAGTCCCTGCGGGGCAGTGACCCGGACGCCGCCCTCCACTATTTGGCGCGGCTTTTGGAGGCGGGCGACCTTATCGGCTGTTGCCGCCGCATTCTTTGCTCCGCCTCCGAGGACATTGGGCTTGCCTACCCCATGGCGGTGCCCATCGTCAAGGCTTGCGTTGACAGCGCCATGCAGCTTGGTCTGCCCGAGGGGCGTTTGCCCCTTGCCGAGGCGGTTATTTTGCTTGCAACGGCGCCAAAATCCAACAGCGGCGAAGCGGCAATCGACAAGGCAATCGCAGACGTGCGTGCAGGCAAAACCGGCGACATCCCAAGGGAACTGCAAAACGTCCACGCCGATTCCGGCGGGCAGGAGCGGGGTCAAAACTACAAATATCCCCACGACTTCAAGTCACACTACGTCCCTCAGCAATATCTGCCCGACAGCTTGAAAAACGTCCGCTACTACGATTACGGCGACAACAAAACCGAGCAGGCGGCAAAGGCATATTGGGACGCAATTAAGGGCAGGGAGGTGTAGCATGGACATTCAGGTCGGCGACATTTTAACCATGAAAAAAGAGCACCCCTGCGGCGAAAAGCGCTGGCTGGTGCTCCGCATCGGCATGGATTTCAAGCTCCGCTGCCTAGGCTGCGGCCACGAGGTCATGGGTGCCCGCTCAAAGTTCGAAAAAAACATCCGCAAAGTAGAACGAGCCTCAGAGTAAAAGCTTCTCTTT
>JAVVZC010000284.1:0-1484 GCA_036650755.1 Oscillospiraceae bacterium | reverse complement strand
GCCATAAACGCTTCCTGCGGTACGCTTACGCTGCCGAAGGTGCGCATCCGCTTTTTGCCCTCTTTTTGCTTTTCAAGCAGCTTTTTCTTTCGGGTGATATCGCCGCCGTAGCACTTTGCAAGCACGTCCTTGCGGACTGCTTTTACGGTTTCACGGGCGATTACCTTGCCGCCGATTGCGGCTTGAACCGGGATGTCAAAGAGCTGGCGGGGAATGTTGTCCTTTAGCTTCTCGGCGATTTTACGTCCTCGGGCATATGCTTTGTCACGGTGGACTATGAAGGAGAGGGCGTCCACAATATCGCCGTTCAGGAGAATGTCCAGCTTTACAAGCTCACTTTCACGGTAGCCGGAAAGCTCGTAGTCAAGGGAGCCGTAGCCCCTGGTGCGGGCTTTCAAGGCGTCGAAAAAGTCGTAGATGATTTCGTTTAGGGGGAGGTCGTAGTGAAGCTCCACCCGGGTGTCGTCTAGGTATTGCATGTCCTTATACTCGCCACGGCGGTCTTGGCAAAGCTCCATAATGTTGCCCACATATTCGGTGGGGGTCATGATGGACGCCTTGACAAAAGGCTCCTCCGCAAGGATTATGGAGCCGGGGTCCGGGTAGTTTAGGGGGTTATCCACAATGAGCTTTGTGCCGTCGGACTTGGTGACGTGATAGATTACGCTTGGCGCTGTTGTGATGATGTCAAGGTTATATTCACGCTCCAAGCGCTCTTGGATTATTTCCATGTGGAGCAAGCCCAAAAAGCCACAACGGAAGCCAAAGCCCAGTGCCGCCGAGGATTCCGGCTCAAAGGACAGGGCGGCGTCGTTTAGCTTAAGCTTGTCGAGAGCGTCACGCAGGTCGGGATATTTTGCGCCGTCCACGGTGTAGATGCCGGAAAAAACCATGGCTTGGGCGGGGCGGTAGCCGGGGAGAGGGGCGCTTGCGGGATTTTTTTGCCCGGTTACGGTGTCGCCCACTTGGGTTTCGGTCACGTTTTTGATGCTGGCGGTGAAGTAGCCAACATCGCCGGCGGAAAGCCTTTCGCAGGGCTCCAGCCCATAGGCACGAAGGTGACCCACCTCCACGATTTTGTATTTCGCGCCGGACGCCATCATGCGCACGTCCATGTCCTTGACGATTTCGCCGTCCATCACACGCAGATAGACGATTACGCCACGGTAGCTTTCGAATTGGCTGTCAAAAACCAAGGCACGGAGCGGCGCTGTTCTGTCGCCCGTGGGGGGCGGAACGTTTTTGACCACGGTTTCCAAAACCGCTTGGATGTTGACGCCCATTTTTGCGCTGATTTCGGGCGCGTCAAGGGCGGGAATGCCGATGATGTCCTCGATTTCCGCCTTTGCCTTGGCGGGGTCGGCGCCGGGCAGGTCGATTTTGTTTATGACGGGGAGAACCTCCAAATTGTGCTCCAAGGCGAGATAGGTGTTCGCCATGGTTTGGGCTTCGATGCCTTGGGAGGCGTCCACCACCAAAAGCGC
>JAVVZC010000283.1:0-1491 GCA_036650755.1 Oscillospiraceae bacterium | reverse complement strand
TTTTGGGAGCGTAGCGACTTTACTCCGTCAGTGCCTTAATGCAATCCTTGCAGACATTCTTGCCCTTAAACACCACAACATCTCTGGCGTTGTCGCAAAAGATGCAGGCGGGCTGATGCTTGCGAAGAATAATAGAGTCGTCCTCAACATATATCTCCAGAGAGTCTTTCTCTGCAATGTCAAGGGTGCGGCGAAGCTCGATGGGCAGCACGATGCGACCCAATTCATCAACCTTTCTGACAATACCGATTGATTTCATAACAGTTCCTCCCTGATGATAGATAAATTTCCATATAATTACAGCAATTGTAACTTTATGACTTTTATTATACCATTGTGTAGAAAATTGTCAACCTTGATTTTGAATATTTATGTGTATTGCACAGTTTGCAAACATAAAAGAGCTTGGAGATGAAGCTATGCTTTTCAACCTTATAATCGGGCTTATGCTTGTTTTTTCTATCGTTTTCGGAGCGCTGAACGGCAGACTTTCCGCCCTTTCCACGGCGGCGGTCACGGGGGCGGGGGACGCTGTGAGCCTTTGCATTTCACTTTGCGGAATGCTTTGCCTTTGGTCGGGCGTCATGGCGCTGATGAAGCACGCGGGGCTTAGCCAAAAGCTTTCCCGACTTTTGCGCCCGCTTTTGTCCAAGCTTTACCCCGGTGCCGCCAAAAACAAAGACATAATGGAGGCGCTTTCCACCAATGTGAGCGCAAATCTTTTGGGGCTGGGCAACGCCGCGACCCCGCCGGGAATTGAGGCGGCAAAGGGTCTGAAGCGGCTTTCCGGGCGGGACGACGCCTCGGATGAGCTTTGCCTTTTGGTGGTGATGAACACCGCCTCCATCCAGCTTTTGCCCACCACCGTCGCCTCACTTCGCGCCTCCTTGGGTGCGGAAACCCCCTTTGACATTCTTCCCGCCGTGTGGCTGGCTTCGATTTTTTCCGTGACGGCGGGAATAATCGCCGCCAAGCTGCTGGCAAGATTTTTCCGCTCATGAAGCTTTTTGGGGAGCTTGTTATCCCGCTGACCCTGTGCTTTGTGGTGGTCTACGCGCTTTTTCGCGGCTCGGACGTGTTCACAATAATGTCGGGCGGCGCTCGGGAGGGGCTCAAAACCATGGCGGGAATTGTGCCCGCGCTCATCGTTTTGTTGCCCTGCATCGCCATGTTCCGGGCAAGCGGCGCTCTGGAGGCGCTCTGCGGCATTCTAAGCCCCATATTGGGGCTTGTCGGTATTCCAAGTGAAACCGTGGCGCTAATGCTCCTGCGCCCGCTGAGCGGCAGCGGAGCACTTGCCGTCGCCGGCGACATCATGAAAAATGAGGGCGTAAACTCCTATATCGGGCGCTGCGCCGCGGTTATGCTGGGTTCCACGGAGACGACTTTTTACGTCATCGCGGTGTATTTCGGCGCGGCAGGCATAAGAAAAAGCCGCCACGCCATCCCCGCCGCCCTAGTTGCGGATTTTGTGGGGTTTGCCGCCGCCGC
>JAVVZC010000282.1:0-1497 GCA_036650755.1 Oscillospiraceae bacterium | reverse complement strand
AGGGCGCTGTGGGTTTCGGAAATGGGCAACCGTGTGTTCAGGTCAATTTTGAAGCTTTGGCGGAAAATCAGGCAGTTTTTGTCCGCCGGATTGTGGTTGCCGCCGAAAACCAAATTGCCCAAGGAATAGACGATTTGCTTTCCCTTGTAGGTTTCCGTTTCCTGAACCACATGGGGATGGTGCCCGATTACAAGGTCGGCGCCTTGGTCAACGCAATAATGGGCGATGTCCCGCTGGGTTTTGTTGCTGTGATAGGCACGCTCAATGCCCCAGTGGAAATTGAAAACCACAATATCCGCGCCCGCCGCCCGAAGGCTTGAAACGGCGTTTTGGATAAATTCCTTCTGTGCTCCGTCAAAGCCCCAGCCCAGATTTGAGGCAAAGCCGATTTTGACTCCCTTCACCTCAAGGATGGGCATTTTTTCATAGGCGGAAACCGCAACCACAGGCGAAAGATTGCGGATTGTGTCGCTGTAGCCCCTTTGCAGATAGTCCAAGGAGTGGTTGTTCGCAAGGCTTACAATGTCGATACTGCCCGCCTTTAAAATGTTTGCATATTCGGGGCGACCCTTGAAAACGAAGGTTTTTGTCGCGGGATTTGTTGCCTTGGTCAAGGTGCCCTCGAAGTTCACCATTGTGAGGTCGTCGTTGTAAAATTCCTTGATGCCGGAGAAGAAATATTCCGCGCCCATTTGGTCGTACATTTCGTCAAAGGAGCCGGAATAGGCGAAGTCCCGCCCCCGACCAAGGGTGCAATCCCCGCCAAAGGTAAGGGTGATTTCCGAAAAATCGTAGCCGGGCGCGTCCCGCCAGCCCGGGTATGTGCCGCTCTGGGATTTTGAGCCGTGCATGCGATTAAGGGTTAAAATTGCCTGCTCAATAGTGAATTTTCCGGCGGGGTCGAACGCGCCATTGGCACCGCCCATGAGGGCTCTGTTCTGCCCGTCATTTCTGCCCGAGGCGAATTTTACAGCCTCCACCGCCCAGCGGGGAATTGCGTGGGCGTCGGAGAAGATTTGGGGCTTGGTGTTTGCCTCCGTGACGCCCAAAACGCCCATACAGCGGCAAAGCATTGCGGCGGCTTCGGCGCGGCTGATGCTGTCATTTGGGCGAAACAGTCCACCAAAGCCCTGAACGATTTTTTGCTGAGCGGCAAGCTCCACATAGGCGTTTTTTGTGTCCGTGAAGCTGCCGTTTTCAATTTCCGGCAGTGTCGCAGCCGCGTTTTCAAGGCTTTCGCCCTTTTCCGCGGAGATAAAATCCACCATCAGCCGCGCCAGCTGCTCCCGAGTTGCGGCATGGGAATAGTCACCGCCAAGGTCAAAATTCGGAGCCACCAGCCCCGCTTCATAAGCCTTTGCAAGCTCCTCCCGCGCCCAAGGGCTGACAAAAGCCGTCGGACTTGAAGCCGCCCAAACCGGCAATGAAAGCCCCAACAAGACAAAAATAAGCACAGCTCCAAGCCGTCCAAGCAAAGCTCCAAGCGATTTCATATTT
>JAVVZC010000281.1:0-1513 GCA_036650755.1 Oscillospiraceae bacterium | reverse complement strand
AAAAAACAAAGAACCCGACACTTCACGCATGGTGAAAAGTCGGGTTCTTTTTCAATTCCTTGGGGGCTATGCCTGCTTTTTAGCAAGTCTTGCGGCGTCGGCTGCTTTGCGCTTTTTTGAGGGCGCAATGATGAATGCCAGCGCGCTAAGCGCCATCAGGTAAGGGTAAACAAGGTAGGGCATGATTGCAAAGGGGGTCAGCGCCGTCAGCTCCGAGGCGGAGAGAATTTGTGCGCCGTAGGGGATTATGCCTTGGAAAACCGAGGCAAAAATGTCCAAAAGTGAGGCGCTGCGTTTGGGGTCAACGCCGTATTCTTCGGAAATTTCCTTTGCGATGGGTCCCGCAAGGACGATTGCGATGGTGTTATTCGCCGTTGCAAGGTCGGTTACGGAAACGAGCGCCGCAATGCCAAGCTCCGCGCCGCGCTGTTTTTTGATGCGCTTTTTGATGCTGTGGAGCAGGAAGGCGAAGCCGCCGTTTGCACGAACAAGCCCGCTGATTGCAGCGACTAAAATTGAAATGACGGTGATGTCGTACATGCCGGTGACGCCGCCGCCGATGGAGCTGAAAATTTCAGCCGCGGGCATTGCGCCGGTAAATACGCCGATAATGACGGAAATGACCGTGCCGCCGATAAGGACAACGAAAACGTTGATGCCGATAAGTGCGCCCACAAGCACAAGAAGATAGGGCAGCACGCGCAGCAGGTTATATTCGTAATCGAGGGCGGGGGCGGTGTTTCCGTGCATGGTAAGTAGGAAGAAAACGCCGATGGTGACAAGGGCGGCAGGCAGAACAATGAGGAAGTTTGCCTTAAACTTGTCCTTCATGTCGCAGCCTTGGGTGCGGACAGCGGCAATCGTTGTGTCGGAAATCATGGAGAGGTTGTCGCCGAACATGGCGCCGCAGACAACGGCGGCAATGCAGATGGGGAGAGCAAAGCCGGTTTTTTGGGCAATTTCCACTGCCATTGGGGCAAGCACCGCGATGGTGCCCATGGAGGTGCCCATGGAGATTGAAATGAAGCAGCCGATGATGAAAAGACCCACAACGGCAACCGAGGGAGGCAGGAGGGAAAGACCCAGGTTAACGGTGCTGGAAGCGCCGCCCGCTGCCGTGACGGCACCGGAAAATCCGCCCGCCGCAAGGAAAATCAGGCACATGGTGATGATGTTGTCGTCGCCGATGCTTTCGGCAACAACGTGCATTTTGCTGTTGAAGTTAAGCTTTTTGTTTTGGAAAAAGGCGACCACCAGGGCGATAAGGAAAGCAACCACTGCAGGCATGCTGTAGAAGCTGCCGGCGACAACGCCCATTCCGACGAAAAGAACCAAGAACACGAGAATGGGTAGCAGAGCCCATCCGTTTGGCTTGACATTTGATGTATCCATTACATCTTCTCCCAATCTTAAATATAATCCGCATTTCAATAAATGCAGTCTCATAGTAACAAAAATTGCAGAAAAAGTCAATAAACTATTGGAAAAGCGGGAATAAATGAGGGGAAAAGAG
>JAVVZC010000280.1:0-1516 GCA_036650755.1 Oscillospiraceae bacterium | reverse complement strand
CCATACTGTGAAAGTAACAAATTTGACCCTCAACAATCCAGCGCATTACACAAATGTTCCCCGCACAATACAATTATAATTGTATTTTATTCCAATAAGGAATACAATTAACTCAGTAACTGGAAATATTCCTTTCAATCCTGTGGCAGCAAAGCCATCAAAGATACACAAACTATATGTGATAAAGGAGAATTGTTATGGCAGATTGGAAACAGTACTACAAAGACCATTTAACCACAGTTCAGGAGGCCGCAAAAGCAATTAAACCGGGCGACGTTTTGTGGATGGGTCAGGGCCCCGAAATTCCCTACACCTTTTTGGATGAGATGTATGCCCATATGGAAGATTACCACGATGTGTTTCTCATTTGGAACGTCGCCGTCATGCCCTTCGATGCGCTTTTTGACAAGGAAACCAAAAAGCATTTCCGCATGACCAGCTTCTTCAATATGCCTCTTGAGCGGATGTCGGGCGAGCAGGGCGTTATGGAATATCACAGCTGCGGCTTTGACCATTTGGACGAGGGCTTCTTTGAGTACGGCGGCAACACTGTCGCAATCCATGTCTGCCCCCCGGATGAGGACGGCTGGTGCAACGTCGGTCACTACGGCGTTTCCACAACCTCCCTTATCGCCCACGACCCCAGAGTTGTTAAAAAAATCGGATTTATGGACGCCACCGGTCAATATCCCATCCCCGGCGACCGCAAGGATGTTGCCATGCACATCACCGAATTCGATTACATAGTCGAGTGCGACACCGAGCCTATCGAAATCGCCGCCGCACCACCAACGGAGGTCGATAAGCTTGTTGCCGGCTTCATCATGCCCTATATCCACAAGGGCGACAAGCTCCAAATCGGCTTCGGCGGACTTGGCGAGGAAATTCTTGCCAACCTGCGTCCCGCAGGTCCGCTGGAGGTTTACACCGAGGTTTGCTGCGATAACATGGTCGATCTAGTCGAGGAAGGCGTCCTAACAAAGGTTACGGCGACCAGCCCCGGCGCTTGCTCCAAAAAGATTTTTGAGTTCCTTGCCCACGATTCAAGAGTTACTCTGCTGCCCCGTGACCGCATGATTGAGCTTCTCGAAATCATGAAGCAGGATAACCTTGTTGCCATCAACGCCACCTTCATGGTTGACCTTTTGGGTCAGGCATGCTCCGAAGCCCAAGGGCTCACTCCATATAGTGCCGTTGGCGGCTCCTTCGCCTACATCTACGGCGCAATGCGTGCCAAGGGCGGACGTAGCTTCCTTTGCCTGCGCTCCACCTACAAAGCCGATGGTGTTCTCCACTCCAACATCGTGCCTTGGCTGCCCGAGGGCTCCATCGTCACCACCCCGAAAAACTACCAGATGTACATCGTCAGTGAGTACGGCGTGGCGGATGTTTACCTGAAAACCATCCCCGACCGCATAAAGGCGCTTATCGCCATCGCCCACCCCGATTTCCGCGCCGAGCTAAAGGAAAAAATCCTTACAACTCCGCTGATCTCCGAGGAGGACTTCTAAGACTG
>JAVVZC010000279.1:0-1531 GCA_036650755.1 Oscillospiraceae bacterium | reverse complement strand
CCCCCAAGCTTGACAGCAAATCCGCAATGGAAGCGGCAAAGAAAACCGCCAACACCATTGTTGACACCTCAAAAACCGCCCAAGACTTCACAAAAACCGTCTTGGCTCTCACCCAAAAGGACGCCTCCGAAACCACCACAGCAGGCAGTCAGCTCAACGCCGAATTTGCAAAGTGGCTTCAAGACCCCGCCCGCAAAGAGGGTGACAAAACCGTTATCGAAGCCGAAACCGGCTATTACGCTCTCTATTTCATCTCCCGTGACGATAACAACACCGCCACCAAAAACGTCCGTCACATTCTGAACTTTGTCCTCCCCGACGAGAACAAGCAATACACCGACGAAGCAAAGGCAAGCGTCAAAGCCAAAACCGAAGCAATTCTTGCCGATTGGAAAAAGGGCGAAGCCACCGAGGATAGCTTTGCGGCACTTGCAAACGAAAAATCCGAGGACGCCGGCTCCAACAAAAACGGCGGTCTTTACGAAAACGTCGCCCAAGGTCAAATGGTCAAGTCCTTTGACGACTGGTGCTTTGACGAGAGCAGAAAGCCCGGCGACACAGGCATCGTCTACAACGAGGGCAGTTATGCCGGCTACCACCTTATCTATTTCGTCGGCGACGGCGATAATGTCCGCAAGGTCATTTCCGACAACGCCCTGCGCGGCGCAAAATACACCGAGTGGGAAACAGCCGCTCTCAAAAATTACGAGACATCAACAGGCGCCACAGCCTCCCTTGTCAGCTAAGCTCTCCAAAAATTAAATTAAAACGGCCGCGGTTCGGATACCCTCCGTTCTGCGGTCGTTTTTTGTGAGGTAAACAACATGTCCGAAAGATTTTTAAGAGCCGAAATGCTCCTTGGCGACAAGGCTTTGGCAAAGCTGAATAATAGCCGTGTGGCGGTTTTTGGGCTGGGCGGCGTGGGAAGCTGGTGCGCCGAGGCGCTTTGCCGCGGCGGCGTGGGCACGCTGGGGCTAATCGACTGCGACACCGTGGGCGAGAGCAACACAAATCGCCAGCTTTGCGCCACAAGCTCCGCCATCGGCAGAGCAAAGGCGGAGGTCATGGCAGAGCGCTTGCGGGACATTAACCCCGAGGTTAAGCTTTTTCCCCTTGTCGCCCGCTATGAGGCGGAAAACCGTGAGCTGTTTTTCACCCAAAATTGGGATTACATCGTGGATTGCATCGACCTTGTCGCCTGCAAGCTGGACCTTATCGAAACGGCGCAAAGCCGCAATATCCCCATAATTTCCGCTTTGGGCACCGGCAACAAGCTGGACGCGGAGCTGCTGCAAATTACAGACATCTCCAAAACGAAAAACTGCCCCTTGGCACGAGTTGTGCGCAAGGAGCTGCATCATCGGGGGATTAACCATCTTTGTGTTGTCTACAGCCCCGAGCTTCCAATAAAGCCCCAAGCCGCCGAGGAGGAGCCGCCCCCCGGCAGGCGAAGCATCCCGGGAAGCGTGGTGTGGGTTCCCGCCACAGCAGGAATGCTGATGTGCGGGAGAGTAATAAAGGATTTGATAGC
>JAVVZC010000278.1:0-1532 GCA_036650755.1 Oscillospiraceae bacterium | reverse complement strand
GTACCCCCCTCGGCAGGGCTCTGCCGATTATCATATCTGCGCTTGCAGCGAAAGGATTGGCAAAAGCATATGGCAAAGGACAAAAAGCAGGTCGAACAAATCACCGACATGGAGGTCGATTTCACAAAATGGTACACGGATGTGTGCAAAAAAGCCGAGCTAATCGACTATTCCAGCGTTAAGGGTCTAATGATTTTGCGCCCCTACGGCTACGCAATTTGGGAAAACATCATGGGCGAGCTTGACCGCCGCTTCAAGGCAACGGGTCACCAAAACGTCTCCATGCCCATGCTCATCCCCGAGTCACTTCTCCAAAAAGAAAAAGACCACGTTGAGGGCTTTGCCCCCGAGTGCGCTTGGGTCACCTTTGGCGGCACCGAGGAGCTGGAGGAGCGGCTTTGCATCCGCCCCACCTCCGAAACCCTTTTCTGCGAGCATTGGCACAACATCGTCCATTCTTGGCGCGACCTGCCCCTGCTCTATAACCAGTGGTGCAGCGTGCTCCGCTGGGAAAAAACCACCCGTCCCTTCCTGCGCCACCGCGAATTTCTTTGGCAGGAGGGTCACACCCTCCACGCAACTGCCGAGGAAGCCATTGCGGAAACCGAGCAGCAGCTTGAAACCTACGCCGACTTCTGCGAAAACATCCTTGCCATGCCCGTAATCCGTGGCTGCAAAACCGACAAGGAAAAATTCGCCGGCGCCGAGCGCACCTACACAATTGAGTGCATGATGCACGACCGCAAGGCGCTTCAAAGCGGCACCAGCCACTATTTTGGCGACGGCTTCTGCAAGGCATTTGACATCACCTTTGCCGACAAGGACAACAAGCAAATCAACCCCCACCAAACCTCTTGGGGCGTTTCCACCCGCATTATCGGCGGCATAATCATGACCCACGGCGACAATAACGGGCTTGTCCTCCCTCCAAAAATCGCGCCCATCCAAGTGGTCGTTCTCCCCATCGCCCAGCACAAGGAGGGCGTTATCGAAAAAGCAACAGAGCTTGTTGCCCGTCTTGAAGCCTTGGGACTTCGCGTTAAGGGCGACTTTTCCGACAACAGCCCCGGCTGGAAATTTGCGGAATATGAGATGAAGGGCGTCCCCCTCCGTGTGGAAATCGGACCCAAGGACATCGAGGAAAACCACTGCGTCGCGGTCAGCCGTGTCAGCGGCGAGAAAACCATAGTTTCTCTCGATGATTTGGAAACCAAAATCCCCGAATTGCTCAACGACGTACAAAACGGTCTTTTCAACAAGGCGAAGCAAAACCTTGAGGAGCACAGCTACAGCGCCACAAGCCTTGATGCAACCCGCCAGCTTGTTGAAGAAAACGGCGGCTTCGTGAAAACCATGTGGTGCGGCGACGAAGCCTGCGAAATTGCCATGAAGGAGCGCGCCGGCGTCACCAGCCGCTGCATCCCCTTCCAGCAGGAGCACATCGGCGATGTTTGCCCGGTCTGCGGGAAGCCTGCGAAAACTATGGTAATTTGGGGCGTCGCATACTAAAACTCAATAACAAAAGCCCCGCC
>JAVVZC010000277.1:0-1541 GCA_036650755.1 Oscillospiraceae bacterium | reverse complement strand
GGGATATTATACCACGGCTTGTCATATAAATAAAGGTACATATTATTCTTTTTAAGGTCAATTCACTGCCGCAACCCGCGGCGCACAAAGGAAAGGAGCCACGAATGAAATCTCGTGCATTACTTGCCGCATTTTTATTTCTCTGTCTCACCGCCATGAAGGTTTTTCTCCCCGAGCAAATTGCCGGGCTGCGGGAAACTCTTGTCCCCGCAATTGTTTATGAGCCGGATTTGCGGGCTGATATTTTGGCGCTTGGCCGCTCAATTGCGGGCAAGGACAAGGCGATTTACGTCCAAGCCGAATTGGAGCACTCCCCTGCTCAGACCGAGTCCCTTATAAAGCCCGACATTTCCGCCGATTTTCCCAAGGGCGAAATGACAAATCAGAACATGTCCGGCTTTTCGCCCCCCGCAACGGCTGAGCCTTCCCCCAGCCCCGAGCCAAGTGCAAAGGTCGCCGCGCTTTCACTGCCCTCGTCTCCCCCCGCGCCTGAGGTGCCCACGCCAAATCAGGCGATTGTGGACGCCTTTCTAGCGGAGCAAGCCGCCTTTTCGGACCGCGCGTTGCCCGTCAATGTAAGCTACAACGCTCCGGTTTTCGGGGTTTCCTGCACCCGCCCCTCCGACGCCGCCGTTGGCTCCGGCTTTGGCTATCGGGTTCACCCAATCCGCGGCGATGTTCGCTTCCACTACGGCTGCGATTTTTCCGCCGGCGAGGGCAACAGCATTTCCGCCTTTGCGGACGGCACAGTAATCGCAGCTCAGGAAATTTCCGGCTACGGCAACACCGTCATGCTGGATCACGGCAACGGCTTTACCACCCTTTATGCCCATTGCAGTAAGCTTTTGGTCAATATGGGCGACAAGGTGACAAGCGGCAGCGCGATTGCCCTTGTGGGTCACAGCGGCAACGTGACGGGGCCTCACCTGCATTTTGAAATCATGCAGAGCGGCATATACTTAAATCCCGAGTTCTACCTCCCGGATGCTTAGCGCAGAGCTAAAACGGCGCAAGGGCGTCCCTTTTAAATTTGAAATCGGCAGTGGCTTTTTGCTGCTCCTTGCCTTGGTCTATTTTTTTGACGACAGCGGTCTGCTCCTTGCCGCCTTGCCCGCCGTTGCCGTCCACGAGCTGGGACACCTTCTCGCCATGGGGCTTTTCGGAGTCAGACCCCTTGCGCTCTCTGCTACCATGTCCGGCTTTAGCTTGGATTATTCCGGCAGTATCAGCGCCCCAAAGGAGATGCTGACAGCCCTTGCAGGCCCGCTTTTGGGGCTTCTTTTTGCTGTAGTCTGCGCAAAAATAGGCAATCGTGTGCAAAGCGAATACCTGCTGCTCTGCGCCGGGCTTGGCGTTGTGCTAAATGCTTTCAACCTGCTCCCCGCCCTGCCCTTGGACGGGGGCAGAATTTTAAGTTTTTTTGCTTTTCGGGTGCTGGGGGAAGCGGGAGCGCAAAAGCTGGTTCAGGCTCTAAGCTTAGCAACGGCGCTGGGACTTGTGGGTGCGGGGATGTATTTTCTTGCAAATGGGCAAGGCGGCGC
>JAVVZC010000276.1:0-1552 GCA_036650755.1 Oscillospiraceae bacterium | reverse complement strand
TCCGCCCGCTGGTCAAACTGACCGGGCAGGTACTCCACGGCAAAAACTTCACAGCCCTCCGTGCCCGTCAATTCCTCGGAAACAATGTCCAATTGAGGCTCGGAAAAGATGGTGCTTTTGCAGTTTTCAAAAAGCGCCGCGTCAATATTTTCAACATCGTAGCGGTTCACGATGCGCAGCTTTTGAAGCCCGGAAATGCCCAAAAAGCTCTTAATATCGGCGCAGAGCCCTTGGGAAGCAAGCGCCTCCGCCTCTTTTTTTTCAACGTAAACTCTGTAAACCATGCCCTAAGCCTCCTTTTTAAAGGCGGCAAGCGCCTTTTGTCCGATGTCCTTGCGGTAAAACGCGTTTTTGAAGCTCACCGACTTCACAGCGGCATAAGCGCCCTCAATTGCGGAGGGCAAATCGGCGGCGGTGGCGGTGACGCCCAAGACGCGGCCGCCGTTTGTGAGGAGAGCCTCGCCCGAAAGCTTAGCGCCCGCAACGTAGACTTCCGCGTTTTGAAGCTTCTTCGGCAGTGTGATGGGAAAGCCCTTTTCGTAGCTTTGGGGGTAGCCCGCGGACGCCATAATGACACAGCAGGCGGCACCCTTTGAGAACTTGATTTCGGTTTCCGCTAAGCTGCCTTTTGAGGTGGCAAGCATAATTTCAAGCAAATCGCTCTCCAAAAGCGGGAGCACAACTTGGGTTTCGGGGTCGCCGAAGCGGCAGTTGTATTCAATGAGCTTGGGACCACTGGCGGTTAACATAATACCGAAATACAAACAGCCCTTAAAGCTCCGTCCCTCGGCGTTCATGGCGGCGACAGTGGGGGCAAAAATCGTCTTTTCGCACTCCAAAGCCAAGTCGGGGGTGTAGTAGGGGTTGGGGGCAACCGTGCCCATTCCGCCGGTGTTAAGACCCTTATCGCCATCTAAAGCACGCTTGTGATCCATGGAGGAAACCATGGGGACAAGAGTTTTTCCGTCTGTAAAAGCCAAAACGGAAACCTCGGGGCCTTCCAAAAATTCCTCGATTACAACCTGACTTCCGCTCTCGCCAAAAACCCTGTCCTCCATCATGGAGCGCACGGCGGCGATAGCTTCCTCACGGGTTTCCGCGATGATAACGCCCTTGCCCAGCGCCAAGCCGTCCGCCTTTACAACGGTGGGGATGGGCGCGGTTTCAAGGTATTTGAGGGCGGCGGGCAAATCGGAAAAGACCTCATATTGGGCGGTGGGAATGTTGTATTTTTTCATCAAATTCTTTGAAAAAACCTTGCTGCCCTCGATGATTGCCGCTTTTTTGCTGGGACCAAAGCAGGGGACGCCGATTTTTTCAAGCTCATCCACCGCACCCAAAACAAGGGGGTCGTCGGGCGCCACAACGGCAAAATCAATGGCGTTTTCCCGAGCGAAGGCGACGATTGCGGAAATGTCGTTTGCGGCGATGGGAACGCAGACAGCGTCCGCCGCGATGCCGCCGTTTCCGGGCAGGGCAAAAATGTCCGTCACCCGCGGACTTTGTTTAAGCTTTTTTATGATGGCGTGTTCTCTGCCGCCACCGCCGACAA
>JAVVZC010000275.1:0-1565 GCA_036650755.1 Oscillospiraceae bacterium | reverse complement strand
TCGTTCACCCCGCCGGGCACGGAGTCCAAATTTGTGTGCTGACAAAAAGCGGAAATGCCGTTTTGCAGCATTTTGATGATTTTGCCGCCGATGAGATCCTCGTCATTCACCCGCTTCAAGTCGAAAAAAACCGGGTGGTGGGTGCAAATCAGTTGTGCCTTTGCGGCGATTGCTTCGTCAATAACGTCGTTTGTAAGGTCAAGCGCCACAAGAACTCGGGTGATTTCCGCCTCTGTTTGACCCAACAGCAAGCCCACATTGTCAAAATCCATTTTCATTTCCGGGGGGACAAGTGCTGTAAAGTAGCTGACGATTTCCTTAAGCTTTGTCATGGTTTGCCTCCTTATTCATGCTGTTTTGGATTGATAAAAGGTCGGAAAGAGTTTTGCTGAGTTCCTCTGATTTTTCGGCGTTTGCCGCCCTTTGCGCGGCGGAAAGCCCGGCGATTGCGGCACGGGTTTTTTCGATTAGTTTTTCAAGCGCCTCCGGGAAAAGCGGGTCGGCGCAAATGAGCGCCCGGTGCCCGATTAGGAGCTCGGCAGGGGAATAGGGGACGTCGGCGCCGGGGACGGCGCTTAAAATTTCGTAGACCGCGCCGTCACGAACCAGTTGCTCCGAAAGCACACGGTAGCCGTTTTCAAAGAGCCGCTTGCGGAGAAACGCCGACTTTGTCATGGGCTGAAGCACCAGCAGGCAATTGTTCTCCTTTGCCCAAGGCGCATTGGCTATAATATCGGAAATGGTTTCGCCGCCCATGCCGGCAATGACAAGGGTTTTGATTTCCGCGGAGGGGCAGAGCGCCAGCCCGTCGCAAAGCTGAAAATGGATTTGGGGTGAAACGCCAAACTCGGCGGCGGTGGCTTTTGCGTGCTCCAAGGGACCTTCGTTAATGTCCGTTGCAAAAATACCGCCCTTAAAGCCCTGCTGTGCCAGCCAAACGGGGAGATAGCCGTGATCTGTGCCGATGTCCGCAACGGCGCCGGTAAAGGGGATAAGGGCGGAAATTGCGGAAAGTCTTGGGGAGAGTCTTAATTGCTGCATGGGGAACTCCTTAAAGCAAAAGACCGCCCCAAATTTCAACCGAAATGCAGACCGCAAAGGCGGGTGTGCATAGGAAAGTCGAAAAAACGGGACGGCTTTTTTAGTTTGTTGCTCAGTCGATTTGCGCTTCCTGCTGGACGAGGAATTCGTTGACTTGGGTGACGAAGTCGTCAACATCAAAGCCGTGAGCCATACATGCCTGCTCAACATTTTCGTCGAAGGAAAGGGTGCAGGTCAGGCAGTGCATTCCGATGGCGTTAAAGAAAGGCGCGGTCTGAGGAGCATTTTCCAAAACCTCAATGATGAGGGTGTCTTTTGTAATTACATACATAATGGTTGCCTCCCGAAATAATTATGCGGCTTGACGCCCAAAATCCCTTTGGACGCCCATGATATCAAATTTGCGAGTATGATATCCGCTTGGGGGTATTATACCTCAAACTCAAACGCAAATGCAAGGCTTTTTGAAAAATCTGCCCACAAAATCAAAGAGGGGAGAAAGCCTGTAAAAATGAAAAAGACTG
>JAVVZC010000274.1:0-1567 GCA_036650755.1 Oscillospiraceae bacterium | reverse complement strand
ACGTGGCTGGTGCGGGGGAACATGTCTATGCAGGTGCCTTGGGTTGGGGTGTAGCCTTGTTGGGAGAAGCGGTTTAGGTCACGGGCAAGGGTGGCGGGGTCGCAGGAAACGTAGACCACTCGGGGCGGGGACATGGCGATTATGGCGGAGATGACCTCCTCCGTCAGCCCCTTGCGGGGTGGGTCGATTACTATTGCGTCGGGGTGGACGCCGGCGCTTTCAAGGGTTTGCGCCGCGGCGCCCGCGTCACCCAGCATGAATTCTACGTTTTTGATGCCGTTTAGCTCCGCGTTGCTTCGGGCGTTTAGGACTGCCGCCTCGGAAATTTCCGCGCCGTAGACAAAATCCGCGCCTTGGGCAAGGCAAAGACTGATGGTGCCCGTGCCGCAATAAAGGTCCAAAACAGTGCCCGCACCTTGGGGAGCGGCATAGTGAAGGGCACGCTTGTAAAGCTTTTCCGCCTGAGCGGGGTTTACCTGATAGAAGCTGGCGGGGGAAATTTGGAAGCGGAGGGAGCAAAGCTCGTCCTCGATTATTTCGCTGCCCCAAAGGGTGTAAAACTCTCCGTCAAGCACGGCGTTGCCGGGATTTTTGTTGACGCAAAGCACAATTCCCGTAAGCTCCGGGCAGTGCTCCCGCAGGCAGGAAACAAGGGCGTCCACATGCTCGTGCAGTCCCCGCGCCGCCACAATGCAGGCAACGGACTGGGGACGCTTTGCGCTGCAACGGGTGAAAAGATGGCGGATTTGCCCCTTGCCCGTCGCTTCGTTGTAGGCGGAAACGCCGCTGTCGTCCATAAATTTGCGGAGTGCCGCGGCGGTGCGGACGGAAAGCTCTGTTTGGATGAGGCAGTCGGGCGCGGGGATGATGTCGTGGCTCCGCTCACGGAAAAAACCGGTGACGGCTTTGCCCTCGGCATCCTGACCCACGGCGAAAATCGCCTTGTTCCGATAGCGGAGAGTTTCGTTTTCCTCCGCGCTTAAAATTTCGTCAATGTGAAAATCAAGCCCGCCCACATGGGAAATTGCGTCGTTCGCCCGCTGGAGCTTGAAGCGAAGCTCCTCCTCATAGCTCATGTGCATCAGGTCGCAGCCCCCGCATTTTCCAAAAATTGGGCAAGCCGGCTCCCGCCGCTCCGGCGAGGGGCGAAGCAAAACAAGCCCCTTGCCAAAAACTGCGGAGCTTGTAACCTTAAGGATGAGCACCTGCCAGATTTCGCCCATAATCGCGTTATTTACAAAAACGGCACGGCCATTTATTTTGCAGACACCTGCGCCGCTGCTGCCATAGCCGCAAATTTCTGCCGTGTAGCTTTGATTTTTTTTGAGTTCGTCCATTAAAAAACCTCCGGGAATGCGGAATTTATGTCATTTTTTGCATACCCCGATAATTTTAACACGAAATGCGGAATATTAACACTTTAATTTTCGTCATAATATGGTAGAATAAATTCAGCAACTAAAGCTTCGGAAAGGGTGACGCCAATGAAACAAATTATGAAGGGCATTTTAAGCGTTTTGCTTGTTGTGTCCGTTGTTTTTCTCGGCTTTCTTATCTACGGAAATTA
>JAVVZC010000273.1:0-1584 GCA_036650755.1 Oscillospiraceae bacterium | reverse complement strand
TGGGTTTTTATTTTTACGTATTGGGACGCCAGCAGGTGGATGCCGTCGGACATGCAGGCGTATGTGGGGAGGTAGCCGTCGTCGCCGGCGAGAAGGTCGAAGATGTTGATGAAATATGCGCCCTTGTCGCGGCAGAGCTGACGCAAAATGTCGTTGTATATCAAGGCGTTGTCCCGATTGAAATTCTTGCTGGTTTCGGAACAGCTTTTTGAAACAGGTGACATGGAGATAATATAAATCTTTGCGTTTGGCTGGGTTTTTCGGACGATATCAAGAACGGCATAGATGTTGTTTTTGAAGGCATTTTGGTGCCCCGTCTCGGGTCCAAGCTCGTTAATTCCAAGCATTATGTAAACCTTTGCGTAGCTTTTTGAGGAAAGCGCCTGATCCAAGGTGCCGGTGGCGGGCTTTCCGGCTTCGTCGGGAGCCGCGTTTGGAATTTTGAAGCCGCTATTTGACAAAATCGTCCTTGCGGTTGCGCCGTTAAAGGAGAAAAAGTCCGTGTTGGGAAGGTTGAAGCTTGCCTTCATGCCCTCAACAAGTGAGTGACCGATGAAGCAGGCGTCATTGAAATAATCGGCTCCAAGCTGGACATTTTGTTGCACATCCGCGCCGAAAATATAGTTGCCATTGGCGTCATAGGGGGGGAGCATCACCGGCTTGTAGCTCACAGCGTCAATAAAGCGCATCAGCATGGAGGAAACCTCCGCTCGGGTGGCACTGCCTTGGGGCTTAAACAGTCCGTCGCCGTAGCCGTTGATAACGCCCGTCTGCTGGAGCATGGAAACGGAAGCGGCATATTCCCGGGAAATGGAGCCGCTGTCGGAAAATGCGGCGGCGGGAACCGTGGGCTTAAGGCGAAGGTTTTTGAAGGCGGCGTAGTTAAAGAGCATGGAGCAAATTTCCTCACGGGTGATGTTTCGCTCCGGTGAGAAGGTGCCACTGCCTGTGGGCGCGGCAATTCCGGCGTCGCAAGCCCAGCGGACATAGGGGCTGTAATAGGCGGCTTCGGGAACGTCGGTGAACAGATTTTCAACCTTTTCCATAAGGTCACTGCGGATGTAGCCCACAATGCCCTTGTATTTAATTTGAAACCAAGTGTAGGCGGGGTCCTCTGTGTCGGGAGCCGTGCCCAAGATTTCCACAGTGGTGCCAATTTTCAGAGCGCTGGCAACAATGGAGCCGCTTGTGGAGGGTGTGGAGCGGACGTTGACGTCGTTTTTTGTTAATCTTCCGATTTCACCGTCGGAAACCACAACGGAAGCACCGCCATAGCGCCCCAAAACGGTGACAAACATGCCCCGGGTCATTGTGCCGTTGGGGGAAAAGCTGTCGGCGGCAGTGCCCTCAAACAAGCCTTTTTGGGTGACGAAGCTAACACTGTTGTAAAACCAGTCCCCCTGATGCACGTCCGTAAAGCTGCTGACGTTTGCCGCAAAAGCCGAAATTGAACAGCTAAAAAGCAAGCTCAGAGCAAGAATAGTTGATAATATTTTTTTCAAGCAGTCACCTCCTTGTATAGAGGTGATAATAACAATTTTGAAGCAATTTGTCAAGTTTCGTAGTTTTTTGTAATCTTTGGCG
>JAVVZC010000272.1:0-1618 GCA_036650755.1 Oscillospiraceae bacterium | reverse complement strand
ACCCTTGCCCGGGTAGACGCTGTTCCAATGCTCCTTGTTCATGTGAAAGGCGGGGAGCACGCCCTCCGGGAAGGCATTGCGCAGAAAATCGGCACGGCGGGGCTCGCATTTGAGGTTTAGGCAAAGCCCAAAGCGGTCATAGATGAAGGCAAATGTTTTTCCGTTGCCCTGATGGCGCAGTGCTGCCCAAGAGGTGGAATTTTTTGGCGGCTCACGGAAGGGGTAGTCCTCATAGGCGTCCGCAAAGCTAAGGCAGTAGTCGATTAGCTCCTGTCTTGTCATGATAAAGTCTTATACCATGCCAAAACCGGGGCAAGCTTTTCGGCGCTGACTCTGTCGCCGCCGTTTTGCAGAAGATCCAGCATGTCGATGTCTTGGGGACTTTTGTTTTCCTTTTCGGCAAGCTTTTTGCCGGCGGTTTTCTCCATCATTTTCATCATGAACTTGTAAACGCCGTGAAGCTTAGAGCTGTCATAGCCGCCCTGCAAAACGAAAACGGGCTTTGCTTCGGGTATGGCGTATTTTTTTCGCACACCGCGACCTTGAGCTTCGGCACTGCTCATGCCAACGGCTCCGATTGCCCGAACCATGTAGCACTGCAATGCTTTTTTGTAGCCCTTGACGGAGCCTGCCATCAGCCAGCCAAGATAGATGATTTCGGCGCCACGGGGGACGGACGTCTTGGCTTTGGCAAGAGAATAGACGGGAAGCCCGGTGGCTTCGCCCAAAAGCTTGGCATATTTTTCAGTAAACCCGGTGTTTGAGGTGAAAACAATTGCGTCCATTTGAAAGCCTGCCTTTCATGTTGCTTATTACTTTTTTACTCGGGAGTCGATGTTTGTAAGGGCACCAACGGCTTCTATGGGTTTGCCTTGGGCGTCATTTATGGAGACACAGCGGGCGCGAACCCAAATGTATTGACCGCCCGCCAGCTGAAAACGATATTTGATGTGGCTCTCACCGGCTTTTTTGTAGGTGTCGTTAACCCATTGCTTGAAGCGGGGCACATCCTCGGGGTGGATGTTGTCCAAAATCGCGGGGTTACTGCGGACGTTTTTTTGAACCGTCTCATTGCCCAAAAGCCTGCTGTATTTGCCGGAAAAGCGAACGCTGTCGTCGGCAAAGTCCCAATCGAACATGATGTCGTCGCCCTGCTCAAGGGTGAGACGGTAACGCTCCTGACTGAGACAAAGCGCCTCACGGCTTTTGCGCTCGGAGGCAACAAGAGCCTCCAAGGCGGAAATTTTGTCCTCCAAGGCTTGTTGGAGTGCTTCGGTGCGCTCCAGCTCCTTGGTAACATCCTGAAAAGCATAGATGCCCACATGCCGCCCCTGATTGTCGATTACGCAGGAGGCGCGACCCTGAAAGACAATTATTTTGCCGTCCTTGCGGATGGCGCGGGTGCGAAATTCCAAGGGCTTGCCCGAGGAGATAAGCTCCTGAGAGTTTTTCTTGACGGTGAGAACATCGTCGGGGTGGGTGAAGGCTGTGATGTTGTTGTTAAAAATCTCTCTGAATTCCTGACGGTTATAGCCCAAATATTCCAAAGCCCTGTTGTTGATGTATTGGATGCTTGCCTCGCCGTCTAAATAACCCTTCATCAAGCCCATGTCGATGT
>JAVVZC010000271.1:0-1632 GCA_036650755.1 Oscillospiraceae bacterium | reverse complement strand
TTTTTCTTTGAGTTTTTCAGCTCGGAGTTGATGCTTGTGGCGATAATCCAGCCCTCATAGGCAAAGGCGGTTGCAACAACTGCTGTGAAAAGAGCTGTGCCTGTGCTTGCAACGGGGTTCACAACCGTTGAAAAGTTTTGGATGGTCATGCCGTTTGAAAGCCCGACGATTGTTCCAACAATTCCCATGAGGAACAGGGGGACTAGCTTGATTACGGTTGTGGTGACTTGGAATTTTCCCGCAAGGACAGGGGATAGCGCGTTTACTGCATAGCTTGAGCAAAGGAAAAACGCGGCAACTGCCATGCACTGCGGGCCGGCGATTGACCAGCCAAGCAGAACGCAGAAATAGCGGGCACTGACCCAAGCGAGAACGCTTGTGAGGGTGGGGTAGTAGATCATTGTCATGAACCAACCGACCATATAGGCATATTTGTTGCCCATTGTAACCTCGGCATAGTCCACAATTCCGTTGACGTAGCTGTATCTTGTTGCCATTGTTGAAAAGGTGTATGCGCAGACGATCATGATTGCGCCGCCGATGAGCCATGCCAAAATTCCCAGTGGCTGGTTGCCGCCGGTTGCGGAAAGAACCTTTTCCGCCTTGAAGAAAACACCGCTGCCGATAACTATTCCCACTACCATGGCAATAGCCGTAAACAGACCGTATTTCTCCTTCATTTTACTTTCCATCTTAATTTCTCCCTCTTTCCAATAGACATAGATATAAGGCGGGCGGGACGCGCTCTCTCCAAGGCATGCAGATTATGCGCGGGGAGGGGGCATACCGTAAAAAAACTGCCTTAACTCAAACATCATAGCATATAACTCTAGCGAAATAAAGTGTTAAATTCACAAATTGTTAATTTTTGACCTGATTTTCAGCTCTTAAATGGCTCCATCCACTTTTCTATGGAGCGTGTCATCTCCGCCATGAATTTTTGTGACCATTTTCGCTCAAAAAGACCGCGCACTTCCTTGTCAAAGCCATCCGCTGTGCCGGTTTTTGAATTGAACATTGCGGTCAATTGCTCAGGGTCAAGACGCCTGTAGCTGTTTTCGGAAACCACAAATTCCGCCTTACAGCGGGGCGGCTTGCTTCGATTTTTTTGCTGCTCCGTGGGGTAGCCATAGCAGAGCAGGGCGGCGGGGACAACATAGTCGGGAAGCTGCAAAAGACTGCGGACGTCCTCGCAATTTTCGATTACGTCACCGATGTAGCAGGAGCCGATGCCAAGGCTTTCAGCCGCAACCACGGTGTTTTGCGCCGCGATAAGGCTGTCGCTCACCGCAAGGGAATAGTCGCCCAGCCGAGGCGCGCGGACTTCATCGCCGTAAAGCAGCTTAAAGGAGTCAAACCATTTTTGCCAGTCGGCGCAGAAAACCAAAACAAGTGGAGCCTTTGCGATAAAGGGCTGATTGTCGCATAAAACTGACAAGGACGTTTTAACTTCGGGGTCAGTTACGTCGATGATTGAATAAAGGAGCATGTTGCCCGCTGTGGGCGCTTGAAGCGCGGCGTCGATTATGGCGGCTTTGTCCTCCGCCGTGATGTTTTTGCTTGAATAAACCCGAACGGATTTACGGTTTTTCAGGCTTTCCAAAATTTCGTTACTCATTTAATTAAACCTCC
>JAVVZC010000270.1:0-1637 GCA_036650755.1 Oscillospiraceae bacterium | reverse complement strand
GCCGTCAGGATGGATATTTTGATGGCATTTCAAGAGTGCATCACGGAAAAGCCCATCACCAACATAACTCTGCGTGACATCGCGCAAAAAGCGGGTATGCCCCATTCAAAGCTGCTGTATTATTTCAAAAATCGGGACGATTTAATAATCAGCTACGTGAAATACACCCAAGATTTTTTCTCGGATAAATGTGTCGAGTGGTTTGCGGACAATCCCCGGGAGAGCTTTTCTTCAAACCGTGACTATCTCAACGCCTTCATGCAATATGTCGCCGAGGGAAAAACCGGCGAAAACCGCCCCAACGCCACCACACAAACCTATGTTCTCGCCCACTACAACAAAGAGGTTGAGGAGCTTGTGCGGCAGGAATTTAAAACATGGCGAGAAACCATGGAGGCGTGTCTTGTCGCCATTTACGGCGAGGAGGTGGGCGCAAGGGAGGCGGAGGTTATGATGATTCTCATAGCGGGCACCTTCATTTGCAACTACAACGGCGCGCTAACCGGCGCAATAAACGCCGACATTCTCGGTTATATCGGAAATTTAACTTAACGCACAGCAGGCTTTGCGGGGCGTTTCTCTCGGCAATATAATAATTTTGGAGGTAATCAAATGTTTGAGCTTAGCAGCTACAAGGGCGTAACCGTTGCCCAAGGATTGAACGAAAATATGGGCGCGCACATTAAGGTCTTTCTGTATGTCGTTGACGGAATGCTTATTGATTGCGGCGCGGAAACACTGCAAGAGGAAATCATTCCTTTTCTGCGCAGTCAGACCATAAACAAGCTTGCCTTAACCCATCTGCACGAGGATCACTGCGGTCTTGCGGCGTGGGTTGAGGAAAATTTGGGCGTTCCGATTTATCTAAATCCCGCCGACATTGCCGAGGCAAACCTTGACGCCGAATACGCCGAGTATCGCCATCTCACATGGGGCGACAGACGCGCCTTTCATCCTCTGCCAATGCCGAAAATTTTAAACACCCCAAAATACAGCTTTGAAATTATTGAAACGCCGGGGCATCTGCCCCACCACAATGTGCTGTATGAAAAAAGCCAAGGCTGGCTGTTTTCGGGCGACCTTTATGTCCGCAGTAAAATGCGCTTTTGCTCCTTTGATGAAAACATGAAGGAGTACATCGCGTCGCTGGAAAAGGTTTTAAAGCTGGACTTTAACACGGTTTTCTGTGCCCACGCGGGAGTTTTGGAAAACGGCAGAGAAAAGCTTACTCAAAAGCTGGACTTTTTAAAGGAGCTTCAGCAAAAGGTAAACGACAGACGAAAACAGGGCAAAACCGACGAGGAAATTGACAGCGAGCTTTTCCCCGACGAGCAAATAATAACCGCCGTTTCGGACGGCGAATGGACCTCTTTAAATATCGTTAAAACCATCTGATTTCATATTGATAAAGAAAACGAACAGCAGCCGTTTCGGCTGCTGTTCGTGTTTTTTTCTTATCAAAATGAAATTCCGTAGCCGCCGCTTATGCTGTCTTTAAATAGGGGGAGCGGGGGCGGGTAGAAGGTGAAAAGGGCGAAAAGCAGGATTAGGGCGATGAAAATTACAATTACCAGGCGAAAATCTATGCCCCGACCCCGCCGAAAATAGTGCAGACCCAGCAATTGACCCACAAAAAG
>JAVVZC010000269.1:0-1648 GCA_036650755.1 Oscillospiraceae bacterium | reverse complement strand
TATTGTACCACAAACCCGGCGTTGTGTAAACTATTCTTCTTGTTTAGCGGGCGGAGAGGGCGGCGCCGGATAGGGGGGTGTTTTTTGTGGGCTGGATTTTTATGTGGCGGGCTGGTTTTTCTTGGATTTCGGTTTTTAGGAGCGCCTCCAGCTTGGGGCGAAACAGGAGGGAGCTTTGAAAACCTGTGCCCTCGGCAAAAACCAAAAACGGTTTTTCGGCGGTTTTTCCGCCGTCACAATGTAGGCACAGCGCCGCCAAAACGGCGCAAACCAGCTTTGCGGCACGCTGAAAACTCTCCTCCGCAAGCCTGCGGAAAACCGCCGCGTCCTCGCCGCTGCACAGGGGCAAAATCCGCCCGCGCCCGCGGAAAAAATCGTCGATTTCTTGGGGCGTAAAGGGTTTTTCCACCGCCCCGAACGCCTTTGAAAGCAGCCCCGCTCGGGACGCCAACATGGCTGTGTTCGTAATCACGCCGCCGTGGTAGGCGCCGCTTAGCATTTTTTCAAAAAGGAAGGTGCCCGGGTTTTCGGAAGCCTCATCCAGCAAAAAGTCGGACTGACCCCGCCGCGCTTTTGAAAAACTGCTGGCTTCGCAATTTATAATCATGTCGTGGGCGGCGGGCAGCTTCGTGATTTTTTCGCCCCGCTCGGCATAGCAGCAATTGAAGCCTGTGCCCAAAATCATGCCGCAAACGCCGTCAAAATCGGCGCTGTTTTCGGCAAGCCCGCCCATAAGGCAACCCACGGTGTCGTTCAAAAGCGTAAAGCGCAGCTCACGGCGAACGCCCATGGCGCGGAGGTTTTTGATGATTTCTTCGCCGATTTTTCGCCCCGCAACGTCCAAAACCCGCAGCTCCTTGCAAAGGCAAATAATTTTCCCGTCCCGATTTGGCAAAATCTCCGCCGGGAAGGAAAAGCAAAAGCCAATGTCGCCGCTAAACTCCGTCAGCGGCGCTATAATTTCTGCCAAGCTCCAAAAAAAATCCGCCGCGGAAATTTCGCCCCCGGTGCCGGGCATGCTGAGCCTTGACAAGTGGCTTGTTTCCATTGCGCCGCCGGAAAAAGTGACCAGCCCGGCGCGCAAATTTGTGCCGCCCGCGTCCACGGCGATGACGGAGGCGGAGCCTTGCGCCCCCGCCGAGGGCGAGATAAAGGTTGGCAGCATCCGCAGTGAGGAGGGCTCGCCCCCAAGTCCACGAAGCATTTCGGCGCGAAAATCAGCAATCAAATCCCCAAGGCTCCAAAGCTCCGAGTGCATCCCGATATCCCGCAAAAAGCTGTCCGTCTCCAAAATTTTTGCTGTCACTTCGGCTCCCCCTTCCGCCGCCCGACTGTGTATGCGGGCGTACATGTTTTACATTATTGTACCACGAAAGGCAAAATAAAAAAATATTTATTTAATTTGTTGCACCACATCGTACATAGTTGTACAACATGTAGCCTATGGTTGAGCAGCTGCACTGAAATGTACAGGTTTCCGCCCCAAAGGTTACGCCATTTTCCTCTTGGGGCGGACACTTGCAGTCCGGCTGCTCACAACACAAATATTAGGAGGAGCACATATGGCAAGCACAAACAAGACGGCGAATTTATCGCTGAACCAATGGGTCCCAACGGACCCGGTACTAATGGAGGACATGAACGAGGA
>JAVVZC010000268.1:0-1679 GCA_036650755.1 Oscillospiraceae bacterium | reverse complement strand
GGAATAAGAACAAACGACGGAACAATCAAATTTACAATTATGCCCTATTAAATTACCACCGAAGGTGCTAAAATAAAAGAATGCAAAGACTCACATAATAATACTAAAGAAGCGGAGGAAGAAACTGTGAAAATTTCGTTTTTAGGCGCCACCCATGAGGTCACGGGGAGCTGTACCCTAATCGAAACCTTGGGAAAAAACATCCTGATAGACTGCGGGATGGAGCAGGGCGCGGACATTTTCGTCAATCAAGACCTGCCCGTTAATCCGGGAAGCATCGACTGCGTGCTCCTGACGCACGCTCACATTGACCACTCGGGCAAGCTTCCGCTGCTGTGTAAAAACGGCTTTAAGGGCATGATTTACGCAACCGAGGAAACGGCAAATCTCTGCAAGATAATGCTGATGGACTCTGCCCACATCCAAATGTTTGAAGCAGAATGGCGCAACCGCAAGGCAAAGCGCTCCGGCGCGCCCCTTTACGAGCCGCTCTACACCACCGATGACGCCATGTGCGCCGCCCACGCCATGAATCCGGGCAAATACGGCGAAACCCGACACATCCTTGAAAACGTGGATGTGCGCTTTAACGACATGGGTCACCTGCTTGGCTCCTCCTCCATCGAGGTTTGGATTACGGAGCAGGGCGTCACCAAAAAAATCGTGTTCAGCGGCGACATCGGCAACAAAAACCGCCCCATTATGAACGACCCGAAACATATTGCGGAAGCTGATTATGTGGTCATGGAGTCCACCTATGGCGACAGGCTCCATGAGCCGGTGGCGGACGTTACGCCCATGTTTGTGGACTGCCTCCAGCGCACCTTTGACCGAGGCGGAAACGTGGTCATTCCCTCCTTTGCCGTGGGCAGAACCCAAGAAATGCTCTATCTGCTGCGCAAAATTAAGGACGCGGGTTTGGTCAAGGGACACCCCGGCTTCCCGGTTTATGTGGACAGCCCCCTTGCAAATCAGGCGACCGCCGTTTTCCTCCAAAGCGACCCTTCAAGCTTTGACGAGGAAACTAGGGCACTGCTGAAAAGCGGCGTGAACCCGCTGGTTTTCCCCGACCTGATAATTTCCGAAACCGCGGACGAGTCCAAGCAAATCAACTTTGACAGCACCCCAAAGGTCATCATTTCCGCCTCGGGAATGTGCGAAGCGGGACGAATTCGCCACCACCTAAAGCACAATCTGTGGCGGCGGGAAAGCCTGATTTTGTTTGTGGGCTATCAGTCAAACGGCACCCTTGGCAGGATGCTGCTGGACGGTGAAAAAGAGGTCAAGCTATTCGGCGAAACCATAAATGTGGAGGCGGAAATCGCCCAAATGCCCGGCATCAGCGGTCACGCGGACAAGCAGGGACTGCTGGATTGGATTGGCGGCTTTGAAACAAAACCCGCCAGAGTTTTCGTTAATCACGGCGAGGACGAGGTCTGCGAAAGCTTTGCAAAATGCCTGCGGGAGGAGCACGGTCAAAACGCCGTTGCCCCCTTCAGCGGCAGCAGCTTCGACCTTTTGAGCGACGAATTCATACTTGAAACCGCCGGCATCAGAATTCAAAAGCCGGAGCGCCGCCCGCAGGTGAGAGAGCAGAGAGCCTTTGGCAGACTGGTTGCCGCCTGCGAGAAGCTTTTGAACCTTGCAAAAAATTGCGAAGGGAAGGCTAATAAGGAGCT
>JAVVZC010000267.1:0-1680 GCA_036650755.1 Oscillospiraceae bacterium | reverse complement strand
AAAAAATATTCAAAACTTTTGAGGAGGATCAATCCCATGCCAAGCTACGAGATAGACATTGCAGGGCTAACCCGCGAGCTGCCTGTCTGCCACGTTTCCGAGGACAATTACATCGGCGCATTCATACTTTTTGGTGACGTGGAGCTAACCGTCCACTGCGCAAGCGAGCTTTTGAAGCTTGCTCCCGACTTTGACTTTATGCTGGGTGCGGAGGCGAAAAGCATTCCGCTGCTCTACGAAATGGCGCGTCAAAGCGGCGAGAACGAGTACATAATCGCCCACAAAAACCCAAAGCTCTACATGTCCGGCTCCATGGAGGTGGAGGTGAAATCCATCACCACGCCCGGGGTGCAGCGCTTGGTGCTTGACATGGCGGACGCGGAGCTTTTGCGCGGCGCGCGAATTCTCATTGTTGACGACGTAATCTCCACGGGAGAAACCGCGGCGGCATTGGAAAAGCTGGTGGAAAAAGCCGGCGGAACTGTTGCGGGACGTATGTTTATCCTTGCCGAGGGCGAGGCGCAAAAGCGGGAGGACATCATTTTCCTTGCGCCGCTGCCTCTGCTTGACCCTTCGGGAAATCCACAATAACTCAAAAAAAATAACACCGTTTCCCAACCGGGGAAACGGTGTTTTAGATGTTGGTGGCGTTCCGCTTTTTTGCGAAAAAAGCTTGGAGCAGCTGGGCGCAGTCGGCTTCCAGCACTCCGCCGTAGATGGCGGGGCGGTGTCCGTAGTTTTCGGAAAAAAGGTTGATAACACTGCCGCAGGAGCCGCTGTTTTCTTCCCTTGCGCCAAAAACAAGGCGGGGAATTCGGGCGTTTATGATGGCACCGGCGCACATGGGGCAGGGCTCCAAGGTGACGAAAATTGTGCAGCCGGAAAGCCGCCAATCGCCCCGGGCACGGCATGCCTCATCAATGGCGGAAAGCTCCGCGTGACCGAGGGCGGAGCGGCTTTGCTCACGGCTGTTTTGACCGCTGCCGATGATTTTGCCGTTTTCGTCCGCAATGACGCAGCCAACGGGAATTTCGCCTTGGTCGGCGGCGTTTTGGGCTAAGCCCAGCGCTTTACGCATATAGTTTTCGTAGTCCAAAATTTATTCACATCCCATTCGGAGGATATTATGCTTGAAATTATTTTGACCGATGTGCTTTTGGGCGCAAGCCTTTCCGTGGACGCCTTTGCCGTGACGGTTTCCGAGGGGCTTGCCTGCCCACAAAGCCGTTTAAAAAACACGCTTTTGCAGGCGCTTTATTTCGGCTTTTTTCAGTTTTTGATGCCGCTTATCGGCTTCTATCTTGCGGGCACGGTCAGCGGAAGCCTGATGGCGCTTGGACCATATATAAGCTTTTTCATGCTTGCCTTTGTGGGCGGGAAAATGCTTTTTGATACCTATTCGAAAAAAGACAAGGACGAAAAGCAGGTGGGCGGAAGCTGCAAATTTAACCACGGGAAAACGCTGCTGCTGGCGATTGCCACCAGCATTGACGCGCTGGCGGTGGGGGTTAGCCTTGCCTTCACGGCGGAGAGCATTTGGCTGCCCGGGGCGATAATCGGCGTGACCACATTTGTGATTTGTCTTGTTGGGGGGCTTGTTTGCTTGAAGCTGCCCAAGGGGAGCGGGAAGCTTGCCGGGACCGCCGGCGGGGTGGTGCTGGTGGGGATTGGGGTGAAGAT
>JAVVZC010000266.1:0-1689 GCA_036650755.1 Oscillospiraceae bacterium | reverse complement strand
TCAAGGCTGGAGGGCTTCCTTTTCCCCGACACCTATGAGTTCTATCAGGGCATGACCCCCCGCGCCGCGATTGACACATTCCTGCAAATTTTCAACAAGCGCCTTACAAAGGAAATGCTTGACCTTTCCGCCGCCCGCGGCTACACTCTCCAGCAAACTCTGAATGTTGCCTCCATGATTGAAAAGGAAGCGGCAAATGACGCGGAGCGCGCAAAAATCGCAAGCGTAATCTACAACCGTTTGAAAGCAAATATGCCTCTCGGCATTGACGCCACCATCCAATACGCTCTGCCCGAGCACAAGGAAGTGCTCACAGCCGAGGATCTTGCAATCGACAGCCCCTACAACAGCCGCAAGTATCCCGGACTTCCCCCCACGCCCGTCGCAAACCCGGGCATGGCGTCCATCATGGCGGCGCTTAAGCCGGAAGCCACAAACCTCTACTACTACGCTTTGGACATGGCAACAAAAACCCACAAATTCTTCACCAACGCCGGCGAATTTAACGCCTTCGTTGCAACTCAAAACTATGGTTAAACACAAAGCCGAGCTGCTCTCCCCCGCCGGAGATATGGAGCGCCTCACAATGGCGCTCCACTACGGCGCGGACGCCGTTTATCTTGCCGGCTCCGAATTTGGAATGCGCGCCTCCGCGGGCAATTTCGATGAAGAAAACCTGCGCCGCGCCGTCAAAATGTGCCACGACAAAAACGTCGCCGTCCACGTCACCTGCAACACCCTCCCCCGGGAGGCGGAGCTTAAAAGGCTCCCCGCCTTTCTCGAAATGCTTCAAGACGCGGGCGTTGACGCCCTCATCGTCGCAGACCTTGGCGTTATCGCCATGGCAAAAAAATACGCCCCGAAAACGGAGCTTCATGTGAGCACCCAGCTTGGGGTTGTGAACAGCGAAACCTGCAAAATGCTTTTCGATATGGGCGCCGCCCGAGCCGTTTTGGCACGGGAGCTAAGCCTTGCCGAAATCCGCGAAATCCGCAAAAACAGCCCCCCCGAGCTTGAGCTTGAAGCCTTTGTTCACGGGGCGATGTGCGTTTCCTTTTCCGGTCGCTGCCTGCTTTCAAATTACCTTACAAGCCGTGACGCAAATCGGGGCGAATGCGCCCAGCCCTGCCGTTGGAAATACCATCTGGTGGAGGAAAAACGCCCCGGCGAATACATGGAAATTTCCGAGGACAAGGGCACCTACATCATGAATTCCAACGACCTGTGCATGATTGAGCACCTGCCGGAGCTTCTTGACGCGGGCATAACAAGCTTCAAAATCGAGGGTCGGATGAAATCCGCCTATTACGCCGCCGCCGTCACAAACGCCTATCGCCACGCCCTTGACGCGGCGCTTGAAGCCCGCCCCCTCCCAAAAATTTGGGCGGAGGAGGTTCAAAAAATCAGCCACCGCAAATATTCCACAGGCTTTTATTTTGGCGACCCGGGTCAGTATTATTCCAGCAACGACTCCATCTATTTTGCCACGGCAGACGTCTGCGCCGTGGTCGAAAGCTGCGACAGCAAGGGAAACGCAATTCTAACCCAGCGCAACAAATTTTCGGTTGGCGACAGCTTAGAGCTTGTAACAAACAGCGCCGAGCCAATCCCCTTTGTGGTAGAAGAAATCAAAAACGCCGACGGCGACGCCATTTCCTCCACCCCCCACCCCATGATGGGTCTGCAAAT
>JAVVZC010000265.1:0-1721 GCA_036650755.1 Oscillospiraceae bacterium | reverse complement strand
AACGGAGGTGTCCAATAATAAAATGAACTTCGACCAAATAAAAATCTTCATCTCCGTAGTTGAGCAGGGCAGCTTTACACGGGCGGCGGAAAAGCTTTACATCAGCCATTCCACCACCAGCCGCTGTGTTTCCGCCCTTGAGGACGAGCTTGATGTTCGGCTGCTTCTTCGTGACAACCGCAGTGTTCAGCCCACCCTTGCCGGGGAAATTCTTTGCCGTGAGGGCAGACTGCTTCTGCAAATGGCGGAGGAGCTGACCGCCTCGGTTCAAAGCGCCGAAAGAGATCGGCAGGTTGCCCTCGCCCTTGCAGGCGGGGAAAAGCAAGGCTGAAAAGCCTAGGTATACATATAAAAATGGGAGAGCTATGAAAAAGTTTAATTTACCGAAGCGGGCGCTGACCCTCATTATCGCGCTGGCGCTTCTAATTCAAGTCCCGATATGCGCAAAGGCACAGTCGCCTTTTTCCGACGTGAACGGCTCGGAATGGTTCGCGGAAAACGTCAACTCCTTGGCACAGCTTGGCATAATTTCCGGCTACCCGGACGGCAGCTTCAAGCCAAACCAAATTTTGACCCGCGCCGAATTCATCACCATGCTGAGCACCGTTGCGGAAATTTGGACAGACAAGCGCCCCACCGGCGTTCACTGGGCGGAGCGCAGCTGGAACGCCCTTGACGATGCGGGCATTTTGGAAATCTCCACCGGCTACAACACCAACGGCGTTCTTTTCAAATGCACCGCAAAAGCCTTGGAAACCCCCATCACCCGCTACGAAATGGCTTTCCTCATAAACGGCGTGCTCTACATGGCGCTTTACGAAAACCCCATGGCGCTGAAGGACGGCAACGACAGCTTTGCAAACCACATTTCCGACTATGCCGGCATGGACAAGGGCTATCAAGGGGCGGTTGAGCAGGTTTTTAGCAAGGGCATCCTCTCCGGCTATGAGGACAGCAGTTTTCAGGGCGGAAACAACCTGACAAGGGCGGAGGCGGCAACCGCCATCACCCGCTTGGCTTGGAGCACAAAGCGCTCAAACCCGGGCTTCGCAATCGAGCAGGAGCGCCCCGCGGTCGCCCCCGGCTTCATCTCCTTTGCCATGCAATACCGCACAATGAGCAACGCTCAGCGTCGGCAAATGCTTTTTGGCAACCCCAACAAAACCCATTTCACCAGCGCCACGGACGCCAAGGGGCACATGAGCAACATTGAAATCCCCATCTGGCGGCTGAACACCAAAACCGGCGTCAAGACCTCCTCCAAGGCTTGGATTGTGGTCAACAGCATCTTGGTGAAGGAAGTCAAAGCGATTTTTGCCGACATCTACAATTCACCGGAGCGCTTCCCCATCAATTCCATCGGCGGCGCCCGATATTCAGACACCATGCGTCACAGCTGGGGCGCCGCAATTGACATCAACCCCACGGAAAACTACTACATCAACTACAAAACCGGTCAAACCGTGGGCAGCTTCTGCTACAAAAACGGCAACAGCCCCTTCTGCATCACGCCCAACAGCAGTGTTGTCAAGTCCTTTGCCAAATACGGCTGGGGCTGGGGCGGCAAGGGCTGGAGCACCGCCGCCGACTACATGCACTTTTCAATCCTCGCCTCCGGCGGCTAAAAAAGCAATTCCGAAGCGGTAATCACGCCCTGTGTTTGCCGCTTCGTCTTTTACCCACATCATTTTCAAGGCGGTGAGAACAATCAAGGGACGGCA
>JAVVZC010000264.1:0-1738 GCA_036650755.1 Oscillospiraceae bacterium | reverse complement strand
CCTGTGGTTTCAAAAACCACGGCGTCGCCGCCCTCCGCCTGACCCAAAAGCTTGGTTCCGTGGGGAAGGGAAACGCCGGGGATGGTGTCGGAGGCGAGAGACGCCACAACAATTCCCGAGGCGGGATATGCGGGCAAAAGTGAAACGCCCAAAATGTTTTCGAATTCGGTGTGGTATTTTTGGGGAAGTCTGTTCATACGGCGGATATTGTCCGCCATTTGGTTTGTGAAAATCAGAGCAAGGGTTGTGCCCACGTCCGGGTTTTCGGTGTCGAAGCGCCATTCGGGAGTGTAGGCGGCGGCAAGCTCGGAAATACGCTCCCGCAGCTGCTTTGCGTCCCTTGGGTCGAGGATAAGCTCATCTTCAGCTTTCATCGGACGCCTCCTCTCTAATCGCGTTCAGATAAAACGGAAAGACCATGTTATCCTCAGTGTTTGTGGCGGCAAGCATATAGCTGATGTTAACAATCAGGCAATTTTCCCGAGTTTCGGAGTCGATATCCACCGCCACATCGGAAATGCGCGGCTCTTGGGATAAAATCAGTTGCCTGATGCTGTCGGAAAACATGGAGAGCATGGTGACGGAGGTGTCCATGAAGGTATAGCTCAAAAGTTGGCTGCCAAAGCTTGGCTCCAACCAGCGCTCACCCGTGTTTGTCATTAGGATGAGGTATACGGACTCCTTTACACTGCGCGCGCCCGGAGAGATGGCAAAGCGCCCTGTTCCCGAGTCGATTTGAGGCGGAAATTTAACTCCCGTGCCTAAATAAGCTTGCATTTGCCTCCTCCTGCACAAGTGACGCCAAAAGGCTGTCGCTTATCTTTCTCCCAAATATAGGATAGAATTTTCACTGTTTTTGAAAAGCCGCTATGCCTAACCGATGCTGATGGGCGCGCCCGCAATTTTGACGGAGCCGCCGCTATCAATCTTAAAGGCGGAGGTGGCTTTTTGAGAGATTGAGCCGCTCTCAATTTTTATCATGCCGTTGCTCTTGACCATAAACTGGTTGTCTACCTCAACGTTGAACTGGGTCGCCTCCAGCTTAACGGAACCGCTCTCGCCGTTTAGGATGAGCTTAACGCTCTCTCCCACTTGGATTGTGACCTTGCTTCTCATTTTAATCATCAGAGAGCCTGCGCCCTCCTCGGTTCTCATTTCGATGTAATCCTCGCCCATTCTGTCAGCGATGCGGATTTTTTTTCCTTCATTGTCCAAAAGAATGGTGTGCTGCCTGCCCGCGGTTTGGATGGTGATTTTGTCCATGCCGCCCTCCGGGTCGAGGGGGCTGTCGTCAAAGGTGATGGAGCTGCCGTGCTTTGTGACAATGCGCTTTGTGCGGTTGTCCATGTCGGCGGACTGGGCGAGAAATATGTTTGTGTCCTTTTGGATGCAGCCGATTACATAGGGTTTTTCGATGTTGCCGCCCTCAAAGGCAAGCAAAACCTGATCGCCCACCTCGGGAAGAAAATAATGTCCCCAAGCCATTCCGCCGGAGGGCATGGCAACTCTTGCCCATTGAAGCTCATTGGCGTTTTGGTCACGGGTGGGGATTGTAACGCAAACTCTGCCGCCCATGCTCTGGTCGAAGTTATTTGCAACAATGCCGACTGTGACCCCGCTCATGCGGGTATCGCCCGTTTCGGTTTTTGTTGCCTGACGTTCGGTGATTTCGTCGATAATATCGTAAAGCGCCATAGGAGCCTCCTTAGAATTTTGGTAGCTTCGGTAATTTTGTTGG
>JAVVZC010000263.1:0-1767 GCA_036650755.1 Oscillospiraceae bacterium | reverse complement strand
CCGACGAAATCATGGAATGCTCACAGTCCGTTGTTTGGGATCAGGGCGAAAACCGCATGCACTCCATCAAGGGAATTCTCGCAGCAGTTGCGATATAAGCTTTAAGGTTTTGCCCCCGTCAGAGAGGGCGGGGGCAAAGCTAATAACAAGGAGGAAAAAACATGTTTGGCAAAAAGAAAGAGGCGCACAGTCCTCTTGAGAAAAAGCAATTCAAGTCCCCAAATGCCTATGTTATAATCTTTATTATACTTGGTCTTGTGGCAGTGCTAACTTGGTTCGTCCCCGGCGGAAAGTACGCTCTGGATGAAGCCGGCCGCGCAATGGCGGGAACCTACGAGCAAACCGCGTCGAACCCTCAGGGAATTTGGGACATACTAATGGCTCCCATCATCGGCATGATCGGAAACAAAACAGTTTCCGGCGCAATTGCAATCTCCCTGAACATTATGCTTTTCGGAAGCTTCCTTGAAATGATGGAGCACTCCGGCTCAATCAAGCTTTTCCTGAAGCGCGTTGCAATCAAGAACCAAAAGAACTACCACATGCTTATCATCATCCTCGTTGTCATTATGGGCGTTTTCGGCACCGTTCAGGGCGCTTACGAGGAAGGCTTCGTTTATCTGCTAATGTTCCTGCCAATTGTTTTGGCACTTGGACTTGACACAATGTCCGCTGTTATGATTGTTGTTCTCGGTACACAAGGCGGCTGCTTGGCGTCCATCGTCAACCCCTTTGCAACCGGCATTGCTTCCGGCATCGCCGGCATCAGCCCGGGAGACGGCATCGTAATGCGTGTCATCATCTTCGTAGTATTCATGGCTCTTATCTCCTTCTACATCTGCCGCTATGCGGACAAGGTTAAGAAGGACCCCTCAAAGTCTCCCCAATTCTTCCGCCGCGGCGAAGATATGAAGGAATTCCCCGTTGCGGAAAACGAGGACGTTTCCATGACAAAGGAGCAAAAAATTGTTCTTGGAATTTTCTGCACAACCTTTGCAATAATGATTGTTTCTCTTGTTCCTTGGACTTCCCTCAACCCCAACTGGACCTTCTTCCAGGATTTTGTCACTTGGATCACCAATGTCCCCGTACTTGGAATGATCATCGGCAAGAGCCTTGTTCCCCTGGGCGACTGGTACTTTAACGAAATCAATGCGCTGCTCATCGTTGCAACCATTGCTTCCGGCTTTGTTCTTCACTACAAAATCGACAAAACACTGGACATCCTTATCAAGGGCGCTGCAAGCCTTGTTTCCACCGCATTTATCGTTCCTCTTGCCCGCGGCATTCAGGTCATCATGGATGGCGGTATGATTACCCCCACCATCCTGAACTTCGGCGAAACCACACTGAGCGCACTTCCCCCCATTCTGTTCGTTGTTGTTTGCCTTGTTTTCTATCTCGTAATGGCAAGCTTCATCCCAAGCTCAACGGGTCTTGCCGCCGCAACAATGTCCATCATGGCTCCTCTTGCGGTATTCGCAGGTGTTCAGGAATCCATCATGGTTGACATTTACCTGATGGCTCTCGGCATGGCAAAAATGATTATGCCTACCTCTATCATCGTTATGACCTGCACCCAGGCGGCCCACATCGGTTACGGGCAATGGATTAAGAGTAACTGGAAATTTATGCTGGTTATGTTCGCCGCCAGCAGTGCCTTCCTAATCGCAGGTGTTCTAATCTAAGGTTCCAATTAAATCATATTATATAAATCAAAAATCAAGTGGAGGTTATTGATATGTCTGAAATTTTTGTTTCCAACGC
>JAVVZC010000262.1:0-1778 GCA_036650755.1 Oscillospiraceae bacterium | reverse complement strand
GCAAATACTTTCTTATATAGAAAGTATTTGCGGGAGGTTCATTATATGAAGGCTGTTATTATGGCGGGCGGGATGGGTACTCGGCTGCGCCCTATTTGTGACGCTATGCCGAAGCCTATGACCGGGCTTTGCGGTAGACCGCTTTTGGAACATTTGATTGAGCTTTTGAAGCTTAACGGGTTTCGCTCGCTTTGCCTTACCTTGGGGCACAAGCCGGAGTGCATTCGGGATTATTTTGGGGACGGGGGCGATTTTGGGGTTTCTTTGGAATATCGGCTTGAGGAAAAGCCTTTGGGGACGGCGGGGGGCGTTGGGGCTTGCCGGGATTTTTATGGGGACGAGGACTTTTTGGTTATCAGCGGCGACGCCGCCTGCGATTTTGACCTGCGGGTGCTTATGCGGGAGCACAAGGCGCGGGGGGCGATGGTCACTATGGCGCTTTTTCCACACCCGGAGCCCCTGCGCTATGGCACGGTTTTAATTGATAGGCGGGGTCAGGTTATCAGCTTTATCGAAAAGCCCTGCTGGGAAAGAGTGGTCACAGACCTTGTAAACACCGGGGTTTACATCGTTTCCCCCGCCGCCATGGAGCTTGTGCCTCATGGTCAGCCCTTCGATTTTGCCCGTGATTTGTTTCCACTTCTTGCCAAAAAGGGGGGCAAAATTGTGGGAATTCCCATGAGCGGCTACTGGTGCGACATCGGTGACCCGAAAAGCTATCTGCGCTGCTGCATGGACGCCTTGGACGGCAAACTGAAAATTGATTTTGCCAAAGGCTATTCATATGATGCCACAGACGGCGGCGAATATATTCATCCCTCCCTGATTTGCGAAAACGTGGAAATCGGGCGGGGCGCAATTATTGAGCACAGCATTCTTCACTCGGGCAGCCGTGTCGGCGCCTTCACAAGGGTTAAAAATTCCGTTGTGGACGGCGCTTTTTTAGGCGAAGCCTGCCTTATCGACGGCAGTGTGATTTGCCGCGACGCAAAAATTTTGCCCCAAACCTTGACCCACCCCGGCGACGTTTGCGCCCCCGTGGGTTGGTGCGGGGCGAAAAATCCGCCTCCACTCAAAATTGCGGAGCCTCGTCGGGCGCTGGGGCTTTGCCGTGAGCTTGCCTGCACAAACAGGGCACGGCTCATGCGGGAAATGTCCTCCGCACTTTGGGAGGCGGGGGCGGATTTTATGGATGGGCTTACCCTTCACGAGGGCAATTGCAGTGTGCGCATCGCCCCTCTCGCCGGGGACGAAGCCATCTCCATCGAAGCCGTGGGCGGACGTGAAACCGAGCGCTTGGCACTTTGCAAAAAATACGGCAAGCTTGCCCAAAGCTTTGGCGGACAGCTCATCGGCTAAGCCGCCGATTGCATAATTATGCTATAATCTATGGATAATGTGCATAATATCCATGTCCATCTCAGCGTAATTTGACTATAATGCAACAATCTCACGTTTTTTTCAAAAAACGCTTGCATATTCATTCACTTGGTACTATAATCATCCCAAGGTCAAAAAGACAAACCAAATTACAGATGGAGTGAAATGAAAATGAAAAAATCAACAAAAATCATCACCGCAATTCTTGCAGTTGTAATGCTCATGAGCCTTACAGCCTGCGGCCCCAAAAAATCTGCCTCCGGCAGTGACATCCCCGAAACCAGCCCCAAGGCAAGCGCCGCCCCCGTTGCGGAAGAATTTACCACCGCAACAGAAGGCACCCTCACAATGGCAACAAACGCCGCCTTCCCTCCCTATGAGTTCTATGAGGGCGACAA
>JAVVZC010000261.1:0-1780 GCA_036650755.1 Oscillospiraceae bacterium | reverse complement strand
CCGAAAATGAAAAGTCGGCAGTGGAAAACATCGAAAAGTCGGTGAAGGTAAAGGCTTTGGGAGCTGAAACTGAGCCATTGCCCAAGGAGGAACAAAGCACAAAGACCGCCATCAGCCACGGAGTTGTGGTTGTTGCGGCGGCAACAGCCCTCGGGGTAATTGTGCTGGGCGGCATTATTTATTTCATCCCCAAGAGGAAGCCTTAATTGGCTTCCTCTTTTTTTGACTTGGGGAGGAACTGATAGCCCCGCTTCCAAACGGTGCCGATATAATTTTGTTCAGGCATTGCGGTTTCAAGCTTGTGGCGCAGGCGCGCAACGTGAACCTTAACCGTTTGGGCGTTGGTCAAGTCGGGAAGCTTCCAAACCGAACGATAAATTTCCTCTTGGGAAAAAAGCCGCTCCGGGTTTTGCGCCAAAAGCAGCAGAATGTCAAACTCATAGGCGGTCAGCGGGAGAGTTTTGCCCCAGCCGGCGGCAAGTCGGGAGCCAAGGTCCAAGGTGAGGGGAGAAAAGTCCAGCACCGTGGGGCGCAGCGCGCTCTCCCGATTTTGGGAAATGCGGGCACGAACCCGTAGCTCCAGCTCGTGCAAATCAAAGGGCTTGGTCATGAAATCGTCCCCGCCCATTGAAAAGCCCTGATACATAATTTCACGCTCCGTGAGGCTGGTCAGAAAAATAATGGGCGCTGTTATCATGCCCTTAAAGGCTTTGCAAAGCTCAAAGCCATCGACGCCGGGGAGCATAATGTCTAGAATGACGCAGTCAATTGGCTGGCGTTTGAGCAGCTCCAAGGCTTCCTGAGAGGTGGACGCCGTGAAAACGGAAAAGCCCAAGGGTGAAAAATAGCGGGTAATGATGCGCAAGATTGCCTTGTCATCATCAACACATAAAAGGTTTTCCAAGTCTCTCGCCTCCCTCTTTATCAGCAGTATAACAGATTTATTTGCATAATACAAAATCCAAAATTCAAAAAAGGTTACGTTTTAGTTAAGACTTGTGAAATCACAGGAAAATGGCGGAAATATTTGATACAATCGGAAAGCAAGGGAGGGGTTCCGGTGTTGAATATTGCAATTTGCGATGATATGGAAGATGACAGTCTGTCATTGCGCTCGGCAATTTTGGAGTGGCTTGATGCAAGAAATCAAGCGGCGCGGCTGCGGACCTATGTCTGCGGCGAGGATTTGCTTGCCGATCTTGAAGACGATTATGTTAAATTTGACCTGATATTTTTGGATATTTACATGGATGGCATCACAGGCATGGAGACGGCAAAGCGCCTCCGCGCCATGGAAATAAAAGCACCTTTGATTTTCCTCACAACCTCGCCGGATTTTGCGGTGGAGGGCTACCGAGTTTCGGCGGCGGGCTACCTTCTTAAGCCCTTGAACAAGCAGGAGCTGGGGGAGCTGTTGAACAAGCTGGTCGATTTGCCAAGGCAGCGGCAATTGGCAATAAAATGCGCCAAGGGTCACCATTATTTTGATTATAGGGAGCTTTGCTACATCGAAAGCCAAGGCAATTATCTGTTTCTTCACACCGCAAACGGCGAAGCCCCCCGCATCGCCCAAAAATTGGACGAACTGGAAACTCTGCTTAATGATTGCAGATTTTTGCGCTGTCACAAGAGCTATCTTGTCAATATGGACTACATCCGCAAGGTTGACGACAATTTCATTCTCCAAAACGGAAGCGTGGTTCCCATCCGTGTCCGCAGTCGCAAGACGATTACGGAGGCATATTACAGCTATTTTTTGAAGCACGCCATAGTCTGAAAG
>JAVVZC010000260.1:0-1785 GCA_036650755.1 Oscillospiraceae bacterium | reverse complement strand
GGAAATTACACAGCGGGTCACAAGTCAAATCGTGCCCGGCTCAATTGTTTTGTTCCACAACGCGGCAAAGCACACGCCGGAGGCACTGCCCGGAGTGATTGAGGCGCTTGTGAGGGAGGGCTACCAGTTGGTGCCTGTTTCGGAGCTGCTTTTGCAGGGTGAATATCAGATTGACCACACGGGAATGCAGCAGAGAAAGTCATAATTACATAGCAAAGCTCGGCGGTGTTTCCGCCGAGCTTTGGTTTTTTTAAAGTCTGCCGTACAGCTCCGTTTTGCGGCGAAGCCAGAGGGCGAGTTCATTTGTGGCGGCGCCATTTTTCATGCGCCACTGCCAGTTTCCGCTCATTGTGCCCGGGGTGTTCATCCGCGCATCAGCGGAAAGCCCCAGCAAATCCTGCATTTGGGCGATTGCGGTTTCGGCAACGCTGCCCCAAAGCGCGCAGAGCATGGCAGACGCCGAATTTTCGTCCTCACTAATGCGCAGGTATTCCCGCGCCTTTGCGATGTCGGCGGCGGGGGCGGAATTCATCCAGCCGTTTATGGTGTCGTTGTCGTGGGTGCCTGTGTAGGCAACGCAGTTGACGGGGAAATTGTGGGGGAGATAGTCGCTGTCCTCCCGACTGTCAAAGGCAAATTGCAGCACCTTCATGCCGGGAAAACCGCTGTCGGCAAGAAGCGCCCGCACAGAGGGCGTGAGGAAGCCAAGATCCTCAGCGATGATGGGCTTTTCGCCGATTGCGTTTTTTAGGGCACGAAACAGCTCCATGCCGGGGCCACGGCGCCAAAGCCCGTTTTTTGCGTTTTCGGAGCCAAAGGGGATGGAATAATAGCTGTCAAAGCCACGAAAATGGTCAATGCGCAGTACATCAAAAATTTTGAGCTGGTGGGAAATTCGAGAAATCCACCAAGCGTAGCCCTCTTGCGCCAGCGCCTCCCAAGCGTAAAGCGGGTTGCCCCAAAGCTGACCCTCCGCCGTGAAGCCATCGGGCGGACAGCCCGCAACCTCAGTCGGGAGCAAATTCTCGTCAAGCTGAAACATTTTTGGTTCCGACCAAAGCTCCGCGGAATCGGGCGCAACATAAATTGGCAAATCGCCGATTATGGAGATGCCCTTGCCGGTTGCGTAGCTGTGGAGGGCGTTCCACTGGCGGTAAAATAAAAATTGCAGTGCCTTGTAAAAGTCGATATCGGCTTTATATTGAAGCCCGGCGTTTTCAAGAGCGGCGGGTTCCCGCAGCTTCAAGGGGGCGTCCCAATTAAACCAAGACTTGCCGCCGTTTGCGTCCTTCAAAGCCATGAAAAGGGCGTAATCCGAAAGCCAAGAGGCGTTGTCGGCGCAAAAAGCGGAAAAATCGGAGTTTTCATGGGCTAAAAGTCGTGCCGTGGCTTTTCGCAAAACCTGAAAGCGGTTTTGGTAGAGCAAGCCATAGTCCACTTTTTCGGGATTTTCGCCCCAAGAAAGATGGCAAAATTCCTCCCGCTCCAGCAAGCCCTCCTCCGCGAGGGTGTCAAGGTCGATGAAATAGGGGTTCCCGCCATAGCTTGAAAAGGACTGATAGGGCGAGTCGCCAAAGCCGGTTGGCGCAATTGGCAAAAGCTGCCAGCAGTGCTGACCGCCCGCCTCCAAAAAGTCTATAAAGCTTCGTGCCGCTTCCCCCATTGTGCCAATGCCATAGGGGGAGGGCAGGGAGCTGATGTGCATTAAAACGCCGCTGCTTCTCATAGTTTTTTTCTCCGTGAAATATAAAAGTGTTAGCCCTTGACAGCGCCCGCCGCCACGCC
>JAVVZC010000259.1:0-1808 GCA_036650755.1 Oscillospiraceae bacterium | reverse complement strand
AAACAACACCCCATCACCTTTCCACAAAGGTAGCCGCAAAAAAATCCCCCCCTCGTGGCGCCGCCACCGTCCCCGCAAAGTAGCGAATATCATCCATAGCATGGTCGCACTGCTTAATCGGCGCATCCCTCCCGCCCCTTTTCTCATCCCAAGAATAGAGCGAAAACTCCCGAATAGCGTCCAAGCAGGGACTGCAAATAACCAACTTCCCCGACTTCAAAAGGTCCGCCGTAAGCCGAATACCGCTCAAAACATCGTTCTCCGCCTTCAAAACCGGTAGCCCCTCCCGCCGCAAGCACTCAATAAAGCTTGCCGCCGAAGGGTCAACCACCACCGCCCTCAGCCGAACGCCGCCGCAAAGCTCCAAAAGCTCCCGAACATATTCCGCGTCGGTTTTCTGTGCCCCCTCAAGCCGAGAATTGTAGTAATACTCCCGAAGCCGATACCAAACCCCGTCCAAAAGCCCCCAAAATCCAAAGGACGCCGGGTTCGCCGTTCCATAATCGCAGGAAACCGCAAACTCCGACATAGCCTCCCCGGGCACCTCCCGCACAAAGCTGTCGTCAAAAAAATCGTAAACCCGCCCCTGTGAGGCAACCCACTCTCCCAAAATAAATCGCCGATAAAACACACCCGAATACATTTTTCGGTAGCGTGCAATAATCCGCCGTGAGAGTGCAGGGTTATCCTCCAAGGAGAAATGTATGTACAAAGCTCTCCGTTCCCGCGATTTTTTAATCCATTCCAGATAAAACCAGTGAGACGGTCCCTCCGGGTTACAGTTAAACCAAAGCTTGCTCCCGGAAACCGAGCAGCGGGCGCAGGCCTGTTCAACGAAGCTTCGAGGCATAAGTGCCACCTCATCCAACAGCACCCCCGCAAAGGTCGCGCCCTGAATAAGCGCCTGTGAACTCTCGTCCCGTCCCCCAAAAAGAAAAAACGTGTTGACCCGCCCGCCAAAGCCGATAGTAAAAAGGTTTTTGGAAAGCTTCTCCTCACAAACGAAGCCCAAATCCGTCATAACCGGCAAAAGCACCGAAACCACGTTCCGTCGCAGCGAAATAATAGTCTTGCCGCAAAGCCCAAATTGCTGTCCGTTAAAGCGCCGCATAGCCCAGCACAAAAACGAAATACCCATACAAAGCGTCTTGCCGCTTCGCACAGCGCCGTCGCAGATAACGGCGTCCAAATCCTCATAGGGCGAGGAGTCGCTCCACCAAGTAAGTGTCAGCGCCTGTTTTTCGGAAAAGCTCTCAAATCTCATGCTTCCCCATCACCAAGCCTAGCCGCCGCCTTGTCCATAGCAGAAAAAAAAGTTTCCGCCTCGCTGTTTTTTGAGCCTCCGCTGTCCAAAAGCTGGGACAAAAGCTCCAAAAGCGCAACCCGATTAAGCAGCTTAATCTCAATAGCCCCGTTCGCCCCCCGCTTCACCTCAGAAACCATGCTCAAGTCCAAACCCCCAATCAGCTCCGCCTGCTCCGGCTCAAGAAAAGCAAGCTTCACCGCGTCGTTAGCCCTGCCAAAAGCAAGCTTCCCAATGTGCTCAATAACATCAGCCCCGCAAAGTTTTTCCTCCAAACAAAATCCCTCCTCACCCATAGCCCCCATCACCCCCAAATGTGTACGTTTGCGTACACAAAAAAATAAAAAAAGCAAAAAAAATAATCTTTTTTCAAGATTAAAAGAAAATAAATGTAATATTAAAGAATTTTTCCGAAAAACCCCCAAACCCCTATCCTATTTTAACGAGTTGTATATTAGCACCCCCCCGGCGCAAACCCTGTCGTAAAATGTCAGAATACATAAAA
>JAVVZC010000258.1:0-1832 GCA_036650755.1 Oscillospiraceae bacterium | reverse complement strand
GCAATCTTCTCCTCCAGCTCGGTTAAATACATCCAGCGCTCAGTTTTCTCCTCCAACGCAGCTTCAAGAACTTTCCGCTCAGCCGAAAGCTCCTGAAGTCGTAGGTAGTCCGAGGCGAATTCCGCTTCAAGAGCGGCGCAGTCACGGATTTTCCCCTCCAGCGCTGCCAAATCGGCGTCGATGGTTTCAAATTCCCGCTGCTCCTTGAAGGAAAACTTCAGCTTTTGAGCGCCCGCCGCCTTGAATTTTTGGGCTTTTTCCTTCTCTTTTTTCGGCGTCTGCTCCTCAATTCGCTTCTCCGCAAAGTCGGAATAGTTGCCGTTGTAGCGCAAAATTTCCCCGCCGGGGCGAACTTCAAAAATGGTGGAAGCCACCCGATCCAAGAAATATCGGTCATGGGAAACCGCGATAACTGCACCGGGAAAGCTCTCCAAATACTCCTCCAAAATCCCCAAAGTGGCGATGTCAAGGTCGTTTGTGGGCTCGTCCAAAAGCAAAACGTTTGGCGCGGACATCAAAATCAAAAGCAAATTCAGCCGCCGCCGCTCCCCGCCGGAAAGCCGCCCGATGGCGCAATATTGAAGGTCACCAAGGAACAAAAACCGCTCCAGCATTTTGGAGGCGGTGAAGCTGCCCTCGGCTGTTTTCACCTCGGACGCCACCTCGGAAACGCAGTCCAAAACCCGCTGGTTCAGGTCAAGCTCACGGCATTCTTGGGAAAAATATCCAATTTTCACCGTGGAGCCCCGGTCAACGCTGCCAAAATCCGGCGTCAGGGCGCCTGTGATGATGTTCAAAAGGGTGGATTTTCCCGCGCCGTTTGGTCCAACCACGCCGATGCGGTCGTTGCGAAGCAGGTTATAGGAAAAGTTTTCGATGACAGTTTGTTCGCCGAAGGATTTTGAAATCTCGTTTAATTCGATGATTTTTTTGCCCATTCTTGTGGACATGGTGGACATTTGAACAGCGCCGTCGGAAACCGGCGCGTCCAAATCCCGAAGTGTCTCAAAGCGCTCAATTCGCTCCCGACTTTTCGTGCCCCGCGCCTTCGCGCCCTGCATAATCCATTGGTATTCCCGGCGTAGCGTGGCTTGGCGCTTGCGCTCGCTTGCCTCGGCAATCTCCTCACGCTGAAGCTTTTGCTCCAAATATTTGGAGTAGTTTGCCTCGTAAAAGTAGAGCTTCCCCCGGGAAAGCTCGCAAATTCGGTTGGTGACCCGCTCCAAAAAGTAGCGGTCGTGGGTGACCATGAGAAGCCCCCCGGAAAAGCCGATTAGCCAAGCTTCCAGCCAGTCGATGGTGTCGCTGTCAAGGTGGTTCGTTGGTTCGTCCAGAATGAGCAGCTCGCAGGGGGTCAGCAGCGCCGCCGCCAGCGCGACCCGCTTTCGCTGACCGCCGGAGAGAACGCCGATTTTGCGGTCAAAATCCGAAACGCCCAAGCGATTGAGCATAGCCTTCGCCTCGTGCTCGCCGCCCACGCCCGCGTTTGGGGGCAGGCTTGCAAAAACCTGCTCCAAAACCGTGAGCTTGTCGTCCATATCGGGGTTTTGGGGCAAAATCGACAGGCGGATGTTGGGGTCAAAGCCGACGCTCCCCTCATCGGCAGGCTCCAAGCCCGCGATGATTTTCAGCAGAGTGCTTTTTCCCGAGCCGTTTTGCCCGATAATTCCCATTTTGTCGCCCTCGCTCAAAAAAAGCGAGACGTCCTGTAAAAGCGGCTTGATGCCGTAGTTTTTTGAAATGTGTTCAGCGGATAGCAGCATAATTACCTCACCGGTTCCGTGGAAGTTTTGATGCTTCGATTATAGCACAAATGTGTGATTGGCGCAATG
>JAVVZC010000257.1:0-1868 GCA_036650755.1 Oscillospiraceae bacterium | reverse complement strand
CCGAAAATCTTTGCTTTAACGTCGGGATAATCCTTTTCCAGAGCGGTCAGCAGGGTTTTGACTTCGTGGCGGCGGCTTTCCTTGTCTTGGGGGCAGGAATTTGTCACCACGGGCAGATGCAGGTTTTGGCAAACCGCGGCGACTTGGCGCTCTTGGGCGTAAATCATGGGGCGAATTTGGTAAATTTCCGCGCGGCTCATATAGGTTACGGGCTTGAAGCAGCTTATGCGCCCCTCGAAAAGCAGGGACATCAGGTAGGTTTCCACAACGTCGTCGCCGTGGTGTCCCAGTGCCAAACGGCGGATGCCGCGAGCTTTGATGGCGTCGTTTAGTGCGCCCCGCCGCATTTTTGAGCAGAGGGAGCAGGGGTTTTCCTCCTTGCGCACATCGAAAACAATCTCGCGAATGTCGGTTTTTAGGCAGGTGTAGGGGACGCGCAGCCGAGAGCAAAGCTCCGCCACCGGGGCAAAATCCATGCCCTCAAAGCCCATGTCAAGGGTGATCGCCTCCACCTTGAAATGCTTGGGGTGGTAGCTTGAAAGGTGGACGAGGGAGCAGAGCAAAACAAGGCTGTCCTTCCCGCCGGAAACGCCCACGGCGATGGTTTCCCCCTCCTCTATCATGTTGTAGTCGTCCACGGCACGGCGGATAAGACTTGTAAAATCGCTTAAATGGTCCAAATTAGTGCCCTCCAAAAACAAAAATCGGAATTGAGGAAACGTGAGATAAACGGAGCAATACGGCGAAAACAGGAGGACTTGATGTTGTAGTTAAATTTATCGAAAATATGGTGTTGACAGGGCAAAGTGGCTGTGGTATAAAAGTAGAGCGCCTTTAGGAATATTTGTGCTTTCTAAGCCATTTTAACGGCGCAAGAGGTAAATGTCAAAGTTTTTTGCGGCTTTACAACAAAAGCCGATTAGAGCCGTGCCTGCGTTCCCCGGCGTGGGACAGGGCTTGAAATAAATTATGCTTTAAGACATTCACACTATATCTAAAAATTGGAGGCAGAATAAATGTCCACTTACATGGCAAACGCGTCCACCGTTGTTCGCAAATGGTATATCCTTGACGCAGCCGGCAAACCCATGGGAAGAACGGCCGCTCTCGCAGCCGACATCCTTCGCGGAAAGCTGAAACCCACCTACACCCCGCACGTTGATTGCGGCGATTTCGTTATTGTCCTCAACGCAGAAAAAGCAGTCCTCACCGGCAACAAGCTTGAGCAGAAGTACTACTACACCCACTCCGGCTACGTCGGCGGTCTGAAATCCATCCAGTACAAGCGCCTTATGATCGAAAAGCCCGAGTTTGCAATGCAGCTTGCCGTTCGCGGTATGCTCCAAAAGAACAAAATCGCAAGCGCACAGCTCACTCGTCTAAAGGTTTTCCGCGGCGCGGAGCACGACCATCAGGCACAACAACCCGAAGTTTGGGCACGCTAAAAGGAGGAGATTGAACAATGTATCAGAGCAAAAAGCCTTACATGTACGGCACCGGCAGAAGAAAGTCATCCGTCGCCAGAGTTCATCTGTTCCCGGGCGGAACAGGCAAAGTCACCATCAACGGCCGTGACATTGACGACTATTTCGGACTTGACACCCTCAAGTTCCTTGTCCGTCAGCCCCTCAACACCACAAGCACAGTTGACAAGGTTGACATCGAAGCCACCGTCACCGGCGGCGGCGTAACAGGTCAGGCAGGAGCAATCCGCCACGGCATCGCAAGAGCGCTGCTCTCCGTGGACGAGGCATATCGTCCCGCACTGAAGTCCGCAGGTTTCCTAACCCGCGACCCCAGAATGAAAGAGCGCAAAAAATACGGCCTCAAAGGCGCAAGACGCGCACCCCAGTTCTCAAAGAGATAAT
>JAVVZC010000256.1:0-1873 GCA_036650755.1 Oscillospiraceae bacterium | reverse complement strand
GCGAAGCGCCTCGCACTTCTGGTTTGCAACACCGCAGGAGGTTTTGCAAGCGGACTGGCAGGAAGTTTGGCACTCGCCGCAGCCGCCGGTTTTTAGGGTTTTGTTCAAGTCGCGTGTGCAGAGGGTTTGAATTCTTTTCATGGTGATGACTCCTTAATATATTCCTAACCGCCGCAGTGGCGACCGGGACGAATTTAAAATAACTGTAAAAGTACCCTACAAATATAGTTGATTTTGCGCCGCTTGTCAAGGTTTCCGACGTCGCTATGATGGCAAAACAGCAAATTTGGAAGAATTTTGCGTCCTAGCGCAGGGTTTCGATGGTTTTTGGCATGCCGCCGAAGGTGCTTCGCAGGGAAACGCCCGCCTCACGCTGGATTATAAAGCCGGTCAAAAGCTCGCTCGTAAGCTCCTCACCGGGGGTCACAAGCGGAATTCCGGGCGGGTATGCCCACACATACTCGGCGCTGATTTTGCCTTGGGCGTCCCGAAGCGCCAGCTTTTTTCGGGGCGAGGAAAGCGCCTCCGAAATGCCCAGCCGTGCGGGTGGAATTTTCGGCTGCTTTTGTGGAAGCCTTGGCAGGGTGAGCCGAGTTTCGCCGTCCAAAACGCAAAGCGCCCGACCCAAGCGGCGAATGCTGTCCTCCGTGTCCAAAAGCCCGGTCATGGCAAGGGCATAACCCCCCGCCGCAAGCTCGCATTCAAGACCGAAACGGCTCCGCAGCTCATTGAAAACCGCAACGCCGGTGGTGTCCGTGCCCTCCACGGAAATTATGATTTTGCTCCTGTCGAAGCCGTAAATTTCAGGGCTTTCGATGCCTTTTTTCTGATAACCGGGGCAGGATTTTTGCTTTTGGCAGTCAAATAATTGGCTGTGCCCGGGGATTTTTATGTTTTGCAGCGGCGCCACAAGTCGGTCAAAAAGGTCAAGCCGCGCCTGCCAAGCGGAAAAAAGCTCGCCGCCCCGCTTGGAAACCAAATACGCCGTGCCGTCGATGGACGCCATCAGCAAATACGAGGGGCTGGAGGTTTCAAAAACCGCCAGCTCACGCTGAATATCCTCCGCCGAAATCAGCCCGCCGCACAAATGCAAAAGCCCGCTTTGTGTCAGCCCCGTCATGGTTTTGTGAAGGCTTTGCACAACGATATCCGCCCCGGCGCGGATGGCTCCGCCCTTAAAATTGGGCGACAAATCCAAGTGCGCGCCGTGTGCCTCGTCCACAATAAGTGCTGAGCCGTGGAGGTGGCAAATAATGGCAATTTCGCTGATATTGCTGATAACGCCCTCATAGGTGGGGCTGGTTAGGATAACGGGAGCGCCCGGATTATCCAAAACGGATAACTCAACCGCCTTTGGCGAAATGCTGCCGCAAAAGCCAAAGTCCTCGGCGGACTGGGGCGCAAGGTAAACGGGGGTCAGCCCGCAAAGCTCGGCGGCGTTATAAACCGACCTGTGGCTGTTGCGCGCCATGATGATTTTTGAGCTGCCGCTGGTTTTTGCGGCGGCGCGGACGGCGGCAAGAATGCCGCAGGTGGAGCCGTTAACAAGGAAAAAGCAGCGGTCGCTTTTCCAAATGGCGGCGGCTTTTTCCATTGCCTCCGCCAAAATTCCTTGGGGGTGGTGCAGGTCGTCAAAGGCGCTGATTTCCGTGATGTCGTAGCGTGCGCCCAGCTTTTCCAAAAACTCGATGCCCGAGGGGTTCCGCTTGTGCCCCGGCATGTGAAAGGGGGCGGCGCCCGACTGGGAATAGTCCTTCAGGCGGGAAAAAAGCGTTGGATAATCGTCGTTTAGGATGTTGCCCACCTCCTAATTCAGGGGGAATAGCATGATTTTTCGCAGGGTCAGCACGTCGGTGGCGGATTTTCCGCCGGC
>JAVVZC010000255.1:0-1877 GCA_036650755.1 Oscillospiraceae bacterium | reverse complement strand
AGGAAAAACACCTGTCGGGAAAGTATCAGCAAAACCGAGGAAAATTCGTGCCCCGTCACCTGCAAAAGCGTCATGTCGGTGTAAAGAATTCCGATGAAGGGGAAGCCCAGAAAAACGATGAACAAAATGACCTGTGCAAGCTCAATAATTTCAAGGCTTCCGCCGAAAATCGCGGCGAAATTGTGCCCGAAAAGCAGCATCAAAACAAGGGCGGCAAAGCCGTAGCTACTGCAATAAAGCATGGTCAGCCTTGAAACCTTTTTGATTTTTTCCTTGGCTTCGTTGCCGTTAAAATAGGAAATAATGTTCTGCACACCTTGGGTCAAGCCCACAATCGGCATCAAAATAAAGGTGTAAATGCGCTGGACAACGCTCCAAGCGGCAACGTGCGCCATGGTGCCCAAGCTCAAAAGTCGGGCGTTGAGCACAAAGCCGGTGCAGCCGCCCAAAATCTGAATTGCGGTTTGCGCGGCGCCGATTTTAAACAGCTCCCCGGCGCTTTGGAAAAATTCGGCGGCGGAATGGGCAAGCCCGCCGGGGAAAAGCTTCTTTTTCAAAAGAAACAGCAGGGCAAAGGCGGCGCAAACGCTTTCGCTCACAAGAGTTCCCAGCGCAAGCCCGGAAATTCCCATTTTTAGAACAAAAGCAAAAACAAAGTTGAAGCAAATATTGACCGCCACGGCGCTGAAAATTATCACAAGCTCCATTTTTGGGAAGCCGAAGGCGCGGATGCAGCAGGTGAGGGTGTAGCCCAAGCTACTGCAAATGTTGCTCAAAAGCTGAATTTGCATATATTGCCTTGCCAGCTCAAAAATTTGCCCCCGGGCGCCAAGGGCGTTTAAAATGGCGGGCAGGCTCAAATAGCAGAGCAGGGAGGTGACAAGGGAAACAATCAGCGTCATTATAATTCCCGTGGAATAGCTGCGGCGGAGTTTTTCCCGCTCATTTAAGTATTTTGCGATTAGAATGCCGGTGGACATGGCAAAAAGAGTTTGCAGTGCCGTGAAAATTCCCAGCATGGGCGAAATAAGCGCCATGGCGGACAGGGCGTTGCTGCCGATGCCGGGCAGGTTTCCCGCAAAGGCGGTGTCCACAATTCCGGTCAGCATTTCCACCATCAGTGACAAAATGGACGGAATGCCGAAAATAAAAATAAGCCTGCTAAGGGATTTATGTTCATAAATGTTTGTTTTCATAGGATTTCTACCTCCGAATATAATAATAGCAGGTAAACACGACACTTGTTGTCTAGTTTACCTGCCATTATTTTTATATTCCTCATAGCTGATGAAATTCCGCTCAAATTCGGTTTCGCTGGGGTCGATTGTTTGAATTTCACGGCATTTTATCATTTGGTAGGAGTCGGAAAAGCAGAAAAGGTAAAGCCCGTCGGACTTTAAAACGTAGCCGATGGGGGCGACGGAGAGACAGCCGTTGATAATCGCCAGCACCTCGTTATCCAAGCAGTAGTCGATTTTTTCGCAGACCCAAGCGTCCCTGTCCACCTTTTCCGTCAATAAATCAATGCTGAGATAGGTTTCCGCGTCGCTCTCAAACATGGCGCTCAATTCCGGGGCGATGAGGCAAAGCTTGTCAACGATGGTGTTTTTTGAGGGAGTATCGGAAAGGCTGTCCATAATTTTCAGGGCGAAGATAATTTGTTGGAGATCCGCTTTTGTGAAAAAGCTTGTGCCGAACTTGTAGCTTTCGTCCAATTGCACGCCGCCGCCCGCGCCTTGGGTGCAAAAAACGGGAATGCCCATGGCGGAAAGGCGGTTGATGTCCCGCTCAATGGTTTTTGTGCTCACCTCAAAGCGCTCCGCAAGCGCCTTATAGGTGGTTTTTTTGGATTTGAGAAGATGAATTAAAATTTCCAG
>JAVVZC010000254.1:0-1883 GCA_036650755.1 Oscillospiraceae bacterium | reverse complement strand
AAAAACGCCCGAGAGCTTCCCATAAATCGCTGGCTCTGCGACCCTCTTGCCACGGTGGGAACCGAGGAGCTTGTCCTTGACACGCCGCCGCGCCGCTCACTTTTTGCCGCCGCCGACGATGAGAATTGTGAAGTCACCTTCGGCTTTGGCTACGCCCAATGGAAAAAGAAAATCGGGGATTTCAGCATCAAAACCACCGCCTTTGTCCCCATGGATACGGACGCCCGTGTCCTGATTGTGGAGTGGGAGGGCGAAGAAAGCCTGCCCCTTTCTTGGCACAGCGACATTGTTTTGTGCGCCGATGACAGAGAGGGTTCTCGTGTTTCGATTAGCCACGAAAACGGAGTTTTCACCGCCCACTGCCCCGATTTTCCCTTCCCGGAAACCCCTTTCAAAGTCTGCTCCTCCGCCTCGCCCCAAGGCTTTACCACAAGCCGAAGGGCTTGGTTTTCCGCCGCTCCCGACGGCGATTGCTCCGAAACCGGCTTTCTTGGCATAAGCTTTAAAGCGGAAAGCCCCTTCATTTTGGTCTGCGGCTGTGACGAGCAGGAAAAGCTTCGGGAGCTTTGCGATTTTCACAACGCAAACGCCGCAAAACGACGCACACTCGCCCACTGGCAAAGCCGTGTTTCCGGGCTTAAAATTAAAACGCCCCTGGGGTCGCTTGACCGACTTGTAAACGGCTGGCTGCCCTATCAGACCCTTGCCTGCCGACTTTTGGGGCGCTGTTCAATCTACCAAAGCGGCGGCGCTTTTGGCTTCCGCGACCAGCTTCAGGACGCTGTAAATCTTATCCTTTTGGACCCCGCCCCCGCCAAGGCGCAAATTTTAAATTGCTGCCGCCACCAATATCTTGAGGGCGACGTGATGCACTGGTGGCACGAGCTTGGGGAAACAAGCCGCGGCGTTCGCACCCGCTGCTCCGACGACCTTTTGTGGCTGGGCTGGGCGCTCTGCGAATACCTTGAAAAGACCGGCGACACCTCACTTTGTGAGCAAAAAGAGCCTTGGCTAAAATCCGAAGTTCTGGGCGATAATGAGCATGACCGCTACGAAAAAGCCGAGTTTACCCAAGAAACCGCAAGCGTTTTGGAGCACGCCCAAAGGGCGCTGGAGCTTGTTTTGAGCCGTGGCACAGGACAGCATCAGCTTCTAAAAATCGGCGGCGGCGACTGGAACGACGGCATGAGCGAGGTGGGCGCGGGCGGCAGCGGCGAGAGCGTTTGGCTCAGCTGGTTCTGCTCAAATGTGGCTTCCCGCTTTGCCAAAATTCTCGAAAGCTTGGGCAAAAATCAGGACTGCGAAAAATTCCGCGCCGCCGCCATCGCCTTGGGGCAAAGCGCCGACAAGGCTTGGGACGGCAAGTGGTTTCGCCGTGGCTATTTCGACAATGGCAGCAGTCTCGGAAGCGAAAAAGACCGCTGCTGCCAAATTGATTCCACCGCCCAAAGCTTTGCCGCCCTCTGTCCCGAAGCCTCAAAAAAGCACCTGAATATCGCACTTTCCTCCGCCGTGGAACGGCTGCTGGACAGGGAAAATAAGCTTGTTTCACTCTTTGACCCGCCCTTTGAAAACGCCGACCCAAAGCCCGGATATATAGAAAGCTACGGCCCCGGTTTCCGTGAAAACGGCGGGCAATACACCCACGGCGCAATTTTTTTGGCAATGGCGCTGTTAAAGGAAAACCGCCCCGACGACGCCTTGGAGCTACTTTCTGCCCTCCTGCCCGATAATCGAGATGGCAAAATATACGAGGCGGAGCCCTTCGTCCTTGCCGCCGATGTGTACTCCTGCCCCGATTGCCCCGGCAAGGCTGGTTGGAGCTGGTACACCGGCGCCGCCGGCTGGATGTTCCGAGTGGTGAGCGAGGATTTGCTGGGCAT
>JAVVZC010000253.1:0-1914 GCA_036650755.1 Oscillospiraceae bacterium | reverse complement strand
TATCAAGTTAGGAGAGAAACACCATGCCCACACAAAGCACAAAAAAAGTCATCGCCACCTCGGAGGCGCCCTCCGCAATCGGCCCCTATTCCCAAGGCATTGCAGTCGCCGGAACCGCGGTTTTCGTTTCGGGTCAAATCCCCCTTGACCCCACCACCGGCAGCATCGCCGGCGGCACCATCGAAGCTCAGGCTCGCCAGTCCCTAAAAAACGTAAAGGCTGTCCTTGCCGCCGCCGGCGCAAGCTTGGATCACGTGGTCAAAACCACGGTTTTCCTATCGGACATGAACGACTTTGCCGCCATGAACGCGGTCTACTCCGAGTTTTTCCCGGAAAACTGCCCCGCCCGCTCCGCTGTTCAGGTTGCGCGCCTGCCCAAGGACGTGAAAGTTGAAATCGAAGCCATCGCCTTCATATAGCCGCAAAAAAACGAGCCTCTACAGGAAATTTCCTGTAGAGGCTCGTTTGCTTTAGCCTTGGGGATGTGAAATTGCGGTCAGGTCGTTAATCCATTTTTTGGAGCGGAAGCGCCAAAGTCCGAAGAAGAATTTTACAATGTTTTCAACCGCCATTGCGATGCAAACCCAAAAAATACCCGCGTGTAGCGCAAGTCCGCAAATCGCCGCCATGGGGATTGCCACCAGCCAAAGGGGCAAAACGTCGATGAGGGTTGCGGCGCGAACGTCGCCGCCGCCGCGCAAAACGCCAACAATATTCGTGCTGTTGTAGGCGCGGGGCGCAAGGAAAATAAAGGTTACCATCTGCATCATGGTGGCGATTGAGCCGGAGGCGGCAGAAAGCCCGAACAGCGGGTAAACATAGGGCGCAACCAAAACATTAACAAGGCAAATCATGATAAGCCCGGTGCCCAGCCCCATTAAAAACGCAACCATGCCCAGCGCCGCGCCCACGCTGTATGCCTCCTCACGGTGACCCTTGCCGATTTCCCGCCCGACGATAATCGCGGCGGTGGCGGCAACGGCGAACACGGCAACGGTGCAGATTTTTTCGATGCTGCCCGCAATTGTGTATGCCGCCAAAATTTCCGTGCTGCCCTCCATGTGCCCCATAATCGTGGGATAGAGCGCGGTGCCAAGCCCCCAAAGTGTTTCGTTTAGCACCACGGGAGTGGAGTAGCGGAAGAATTTTTTCAGCATTTCCTTGCCCGGCAAAACCAAAAGCCGCAGCTTCATGATAAATCTTTTGTTAAACTTGGCATAGACTATCATGATGATGAATTCCACAACTCGGGAGATAAGGGTTGCGATTGCGGCACCCTCCACGCCCAGTGCGGGCGCGCCCAGCTTGCCAAAAATTAAAATCCAGTTCAAAAAGGTGTTCAAACACATGGAAACGCTGAAAATCCAAAGTCCCAGTTTTGGGTTTTCCATGCTGCGGTGGGCACCGGTGTAGATGCCGGTGATGCTGTTGAATATGTAGGAAAAGCCCACGATGCGGACATAATCCGCCGCAAGGGGGATAAGTGACTCGTTGTTGCAAAACAGCCGCATGGAGTCCTCGGGGAACAGGAACATTACAAGCGCGAACAGGGTGCTGAGTGTGCCCGCAAGATAAATTCCGATGCCGATAACCCGACTGATTGCATCCTTATCCTGCTTGCCCCAATATTGGCTGATGAGCACCGAGGAGCCGCTTTGCAAGCCAAAAATCAGGAGCTGAATGACAAAAACCGGAGTGTTGGCAACGGTTACAGCCGCCAAAGGCACCTCGCCCAAAAGTCCCACCATAAAGGTGTCAATCATGGCAAGGCTCATCATAATTAGGTTTTGCATTATAATTGGCAGGGCCAAGGCAAAAAGATTTCCGTAAAATCCTTTGTCCTGTCTCATATACTTAAACATAATATCTTCTCCGATTTAGGTATTCCGATTAAACGGTGGTGAATTTATAATA
>JAVVZC010000252.1:0-1922 GCA_036650755.1 Oscillospiraceae bacterium | reverse complement strand
TCCTTGGCAAAGCCCATTTCGTGGGTCACGACAACCATTGTCATGCCCTCATTTGCAAGGCTTTTCATAACGTCCAGCACCTCGCCGACCATTTCGGGGTCAAGGGCGCTTGTCGGTTCGTCAAAAAGCATTACGTCGGGGTCCATGCAAAGTGCGCGGACAATGGCGACACGCTGTTTTTGACCGCCGGAGAGCTGGCTTGGGTAGGAGGCGGCTCTGTCCTCCAGTCCAACCCGCTTTAAAAGTGCCAGCGCCTTTTTTTCCGCATCCTCACGGCTTAATTTGAGGAGCTGAATGGGGGCGAGGGTCATGTTTTTAAGGATGGTCATGTGGGGGAAAAGGTTGAACTGCTGAAAAACCATGCCCATTTTGCGGCGGTGGAGGTTGATGTCCGTTTTGGGGTCGGTGATGTCCGTGCCCTCAAACAGAATGTGCCCCTCCGTTGGGACTTCAAGCAGGTTGAGACAGCGCAAAAAGGTGGATTTTCCACTGCCGGAGGGTCCGATGACCACAACCACCTCACCCTTGCGAATGTCGGCGGAAACTCCGTCCAGCGCCTTGATTTTGCCGCCCTTATAGTGTTTTTTGACGTCCTTTACGCTGATAAGTGTGTTATTATCGTTCATCTGCGCGGAGCCTCCTTTCCAGCTTGCCCATCAGCCATGTGAAGAACATGACCATGACAAGGTAAACCAGTGCAACGCCGATTAGAGGCATAAAGTTCATATAGCTTAAGCCGATGATGATGTTGCCACCATAGGTGAGGTCGGCTAAGCCAACATAGCCCGCAACGGCTGTTTCCTTGAGCAGGGTTATAAATTCGTTTACGAGAGCGGGGAGGACGTTTTTGAAGGCTTGGGGAAGAACGATAAAGCTCATGGTTTTGACATAGCCAAAGCCCAAGCTGCGCCCCGCCTCTGTTTGACCGACATCAATCGACATGATGCCGCCGCGGATAATTTCCGCAACATAGGCGCCGGAATTTATACCGAAGGCGAGGACACCCGCCAAGATTTTGTTGTTGCTTGAGCCGAAGATTACAAAGAAAATAATCATAAGCTGAACCACAACAGGCGTGCCGCGAATTACGGTTAGGTAAATTTTTGAGATGGTGTTTGCCAGCTTTAGCATGAATTTTCCGGGACCCGGGTTCATGGAAACCCCGCTTTTGTCCCAGCTGACCCGAATTAGCGCAACCACAATGCCCAGCACAATGCCCAAAAGCAGGGCGAAAAAGGTTACCTGAAGGGTGTTTCCAAGTCCTTTTACAAGGTGCATATAGCGGTCGTCAAATATGAAGCACTTGAAAAAGTCATAGAAAACATTATGTAGCCATTCGGGAAGATTTAAAATCCAGTCGGGAGCGGTGGCAAGCCACTCCGTCATTACATCGCTCATCGGCATTTTGTCCTCCTAGCGGGGAGAAGCAATTCCCCAAGGTGATTGGTTGAAAAAAGAATTAAAAACTAAAAAAGGGGCGGGAAGCCGCCCCTTGATATATTTAGGAAAATTTACTTTGTGGGGATATATTTTTCGATGATGCCCTTGATGGTGCCGTCGGCGATAAGCTCCTTGAGAGCGCCGTCAACTGCCTTTAGGAGAGGCTCGTTTTTCTTGGAAACGGAAGCTGCATAGTCCTCGGTGACGTACTCGGTGTCAAGGATTTTAAGACCCTTGTTTTCGGCTACGAATGCCTTTGCGGGCTCGTTGTCGATAACAACGCAGTCAACCTTGCCGGAGTTTAGAGCCATGATGGCGTCAACGCCCTTGCCGTAACGGTCGATGGTGCCAAGACCCTTGTCCTCAATGTCGCCTGAGGTGTAGATGTCGCCTGTGGTGCCGCGCTGAACGCCGATTGTGTGCTTTGCGCCCTCTGCAAAGAGGTCGTCAACGGTTGTGATTTTGCTGCCCTCGGCAACGAT
>JAVVZC010000251.1:0-1923 GCA_036650755.1 Oscillospiraceae bacterium | reverse complement strand
CCGCTAAGGCTGTCGCTTGTCAGCCCATTTTCCTGCAAATATCGGCTCAGGCTCCTTGCGGCGGCGGCTCCGGCGCTTATCAGCTTGATATCCGCGCCCATGTATTCGCCGATTATGTCTGCCAAAAGCGGGTAATGGGTGCAGCCCAAAATCACCGTGTCCACGCCTCCGTTTTTAAGCGGGGGAAGATATTCGTCGGCGGCGCGGCGCAGCCTTGGGTCGTCCTTGTCCACAATGCCGTCCTCAACCATGGTGGCAAATTTCGGGCAAGCCCGTGAGCTTGTGGAAAGCTCCGGGCGAAGGGTTTTTATAATCCCGTCGAAGGCGCCCGCCGCAACGCTGGCACGGGTGGCGAGTATGCCGATTTTCCCGTTTTTTGTGAGGGAAACCGCCTCCCTCGCCGCCGGCTCCACAACGCCGAAAACCGGTACCGGCGAAGCCTTTTGCAGCTCTGAAAGCGCGTTTGAGGTGGCGGTGCCGCAGGCGACGAAAACCGCCTTCACGTCTCTTTCAAGCAAAAACTTAAGGTTGTTCAGTGACAGGGCAATAATTTGCTCCCGGGATTTTTCGCCGTAGGGCATATTTTGTGAGTCGCCCAAATATATTATGTGCTCGCCGGGGAGAAGGAGGGAAAGCTCCCGCGTGGCGGTAAGCCCGCCCAGCCCCGAGTCGAAAACACCGATTGCTCTGTTATCCATATTTTTTCTCCAAACTATATGTTGATGCCCACCTATAATATCCCTAAACGCTGATTTTTTCAAGGGAAAGCCGCATTATCACAAAAATTCGCCATTGCCGGCTTTGGCGCAATAATTCAGTGGAATTTTGCATTTACATCATGTATAATAGTAGCGAGGGATAAAAATAAAAAATATTATCCCGAAAAAATTATGCGAACAATTTTTTTCAGTGCTTATATTATGACACTGCCGGGCTTTGTGATAATATAATGCATCAGGAGCGGTTTGCCCCTGTCCCCGCTTTTGAAAGGAGGCCCTTATGAACATTGAGCTGACAAAAAAAGATTTTCGCCGTCTGTTGGATCTTGTCTACGTCGGAAACTGGGTTTTGAATTCTTCGAGAGGTAACGACCGCTTTGAGGACTATGACCTGCTTCAGGAAAAATTCTTCACTCTGGCAACTCAAAACGATCTGGGCGTTTTGGCACAAACCTATCTCGGTCACATTTTCCCCTCCCGCGCCTATGAGGAGGGCGGAATTCACGACGCAATCAGCGACTATGAGGACGCGATTTTCTTCGACATTTTGGCAGAGGAGCTGGCGCGGCGTGACATGAGCGATGAGCATTTGAACCCCGACGACATGGCAGAGCTGGCAACGCGCATGGACAACTATATGAACGAATTCGAACTGAACGGCATCGAAAACATCTGTCTCGACATCTGATTTCGCCAAAAATCAAAAGCCCAAAATATTTTTCCTCTCTTTGTGGGATACTAGCAGTGCTTCTGTTATTTCTCACAAGGAGAGGACTTTTTTATGGCTTATTTCAGAATGTCAAAAGAGGATTACGGCGAATATGTGAAGGCAAAATCACCCAATTCCAAGCTTTTGCCAAACCTTTTGAGCGCCTTTGCCATCGGCGGCGCCATCTGCTGCTTGGGACAGCTTATACTGGGCATTTATTTGTACTTTGGTCTATCCGCGGAGCTTTCCGCCACATTTACAAGCATTAGCTTGGTCTTTTTGGGCGCGCTTTCAACCGGGCTGGGCGTTTATGACGACCTTGCAAAATACGGCGGCGCGGGCACTTTAGTCCCCATCACCGGCTTTGCAAACGCCGTTGTCTCCCCCGCCTTGGAATTTAAAACCGAGGGCTTCGTAACCGGCACCGGGGCAAAGATGTTCGTAATCTCCGGCCCGGTGATTGTTTATGGGATATCGGCGTCGATAGTTTACGGG
>JAVVZC010000250.1:0-1931 GCA_036650755.1 Oscillospiraceae bacterium | reverse complement strand
GGTGACGCGCCGTAAAATTGTGCTTAATTTTGTTTATTTTACAAGACTTGCAATTTCCGCTGCGAAATCATCCTGTCTTTTCTCAATGCCTTCGCCCTTTTCGAAACGGGTAAAGCCCAGCACCTCAATCTTGCCGCCGACTGCTTTGGCAACCTCGGCAACGTGCTTTTCAACGGTGATTTTGTCGCCCTTGACGAAGTCCTGCTGCATGAGGCAATTTTCCTCATAGTACTTGCCCACTCTGCCAAGAACCATCTTTTCGATGATGTTTGCGGGCTTGTTTGCGTTTTTGGGGTCCTCATGTGCCTGAATGGTGAGGATTTCCTTTTCCTTCTCGATGACGGATTGGTCAACATCGCTCTTGTCGCGGAAGCTGGGGTTCATTGCGGCAATCTGCATGGAAAGGTCGCGGCCAAGCTCGATAACGGTTTCGTTATTCTCAAGACCCTCGGCAACATTCATGTTGATGATAACGCCAATTCTGCCGCCCATGTGGACATAGGGGATGGAAAAGCCGGTGGCGTAACGTGCAAAGCGGCGAACCTTGATGTTTTCGCCGATAACGAGAACTTTTTCCTGCTGCATCTGCTCAACCGTAAGCTCGCTTCCGGGATATTTGCAGGCAAGCAGTGCTGTGACGTCGGCAGGGTTTTCCTTTGCGACGACGGCGGCGACTGCCTTTGTAAAATCAACAAACAAATCGTTTTTGGAAACGAAGTCTGTCTCGGCGTTAACCTCGACAACAACGCCGACGCCGTCGATAACTTCGGCATAGGCTGCGCCCTCGGCGGCAATGCGCCCGGACTTTTTCTGTGCGGCTGCAAGACCCTTTTCACGGAGCCAATCAACTGCTTTATCTGCATCTCCATCGGTGGCGACAAGGGCTTTTTTGCAGTCCATCATGCCGACGCCGGTCATTTCGCGAAGATTTTTAACGTCTTGTGCGGTGAATGCCATATTATAAACTTCCTCTCGTGTGTGGTATTAAGGCGTTGCCGAAGCTTTTGCCCCGGCAACGCTTATATTTATTGTTATTATTCGGCTGCGGGAGCTTCTGCCTGAGCGTCCGCGGGAGCTGCGGCGGCTTCGGTTTCGGCGTCAAGACCCTGACGTCCCTCTTGGACAGCGCTTGCCATTGCGCCCGCGATTAGGCGGATTGCGCGGATAGCATCGTCGTTGCCGGGGATGACGTAGTCGATTTCATCGGGGTCGCAGTTTGTGTCGACAATTGCGATGATGGGGATGTTCAGCTTGCGGGCTTCTGCAATTGCGTTGTGCTCCTTGCGGGGGTCAACAACAAACAGTGCGCCGGGGAGCTTCTTCATTTCCTTCACGCCGCCGAGATATTTTTCCAGCTTTGTGATTTCGTTGGTGTGCTTAAGAACTTCCTTCTTGGGAAGCATATCGAAGGTGCCGTCCTCCTGCATTTTGCGGAGCTGGGCAAGACGGTCGATACGGGTGCGCATGGTTTTGAAGTTTGTGAGCATTCCGCCAAGCCAACGGGCGTTGACGTAATACTGACCGACGCGCATGGCTTCCTCGCGGACTGCGTCCTGAGCCTGCTTTTTTGTGCCGACAAAGAGGATGCTTTGACCCTTTTCGGCAAGTGAGCGGACGAAATCGTAGGACTCCTCAAGCTTTTTGACGGTTTTTTGAAGGTCGATGATATAGATGCCGTTACGCTCCATATAGATGAATTCTGCCATCTTTGGGTTCCATCTTCTGGTCTGGTGACCGAAGTGAACGCCCGCCTCCAAGAGTTGTTTCATTGATACTACTGACATTTTTTGTGCCTCCTATAAGTTTTTTCCTCCGGAAACTTCACCTTGCCTGTTAAACCCGAGGGTCACTGAACAGGCAATCTGTCTCCGTGTGTAATGCCCCGATATTGTAGCAGAGTTTTAATAATTTTGCAAGTATTATTTTGCATT
>JAVVZC010000249.1:0-1949 GCA_036650755.1 Oscillospiraceae bacterium | reverse complement strand
AAAAAAAGATAATCCCCCTCGGAGGTCCCCCCACCATGGAAGACAAAAAATACAAACTCTCCGGTGAAATGAGCCTTTCCGTCCCCCTTGACGACGCGGACAAGCTCATCTCCCTTAGCGACGGTACAAGCACCCTGCTGTACATATATGTGCTCCGCGCCCGGGGCGTCGTCTCCCCAAAAAAAGCGGCTGCTGACCTCCGCCGCACGGAGGCGGAAATCACAAAGGCGTTTTCGGTTCTCAGCGGCGCGGGGCTTTTGCTGCCCGAGGAGGCTGCCGCCGCCCTGCCCCTGCCCGCTCAGGAGCTGCCCGAATACACATCCTCGGATTTAGTCCTCCGCTCCACCGAAAGCGGCGAATTCAAGGCGATTGTGGACGAAACCCAGCGCATTTTGGGTCGTCTTTTAACCGGCACCGACCTTAAAATCCTTTTCGGGATTTACGACTATTTGGGTCTGCCGCCGGAGGTCATTTTCCTCCTCATAAACCACTGCGTGGAGGACGCCCATCAGCGCCTTGGTCCCGGCAGGCTCCCCTCTCTCCACGCCATCGAGCGGGAGGCATACGTCTGGTTCAATCGTGAAATTCTCACCCTTGAGCGCGCGGAGGAATTCCTGCTCAAAAAGCGTCAGCAGTGCGAAAAGCAAAGCGAAATCAAGCGCATTCTCCAAATAAACGGTCGAAACTTCAGCGCCAGCGAATGCAAATTCGTTGAAAGCTGGCTGGACATGGGCTTTTCAACCGACGCCATCGCCCTTGCCTACGACAAAACCGTCATCAAAACCGGCGGAATGCAATGGAAATACATGAACTCAATCCTTGAAAGCTGGCACGCCAAAAACCTCCACACGGCAGAGGAGGCGGAGGCGGGCGACAGCCGCGGCAGCTCCCGAAATCCCCGCTTCGCCGCCCAAGGAGCAAGCCCCACGGCAGCGCGTGACGACTCCGAGCTGCTCAAGAAAATTTTGGGCAACGGCAGCAAAGGCTGAATTTTAGAAAATAGGTGAGCATATGGCACTTGACGGAAAAATTCTCGCAAGGGTTCGCCAAACCATTGCGGACACAAAACGGGACAACGAGGCGGAGCAAAACCGCCGCCGCGCCCAAGCTTTTGAGCGTGTCCCCGCCCTGCGGGCAATCGAAATCGAAACCGGCAAGCTGATGATCGGCGTTGCCTCGGACGCTCTGAAAAAAGGCACAAACGCGGGCGACGCCGTTTTGGGCGTCCGTGACCGCTGCGAAAGCCTTCAAGCCCGCAAGGGCGAGCTGCTCCGTGAAAACGGTTTTCCCGAAAACTATTTGGACGACATTTTCGCCTGCCCCCAGTGTCGGGACACGGGCTATGTTTTGGGCAAGCCCTGCAAATGCCTGCTGGAGCTTTACAAATCCGAAACCGCCCGTGAGCTGAGCTGCATGCTTGACCTTCGTGGTCAAAGCTTCGAGCGCTTCGACCTTGACTGCTACTCCGACGTTTGCGACCCTCGGCTGGGCGTTTCCCCGCGGCAAGTCATGTCAAACGTGTTCAATCTTTGCCGTCAATACGCCGAAAATTTTGGCACGAATTCGGTCAATCTGCTGTTTCGTGGCGACACCGGGCTTGGCAAAACATTTTTGTCCGCCTGCATCGCAAGAGTGGTTTCCGAAAAGGGCTTTTCCGTGGTTTACGACACCTCCGTCGCCGTGATGGAGGCGTTCGAGCTGCAAAAATTTGACCGCCGCTCCGACGACGCGGAGGAAACCTCCTCCCGAGTGAAGCGCTACCTTAACTGCGACCTGCTGATTTTGGACGACCTTGGCACCGAAATGACCACCGGCTTCACCACCAGCGCCCTCTACACCTTGGTGAACAGCCGCCTAATCAACGGCGGCAAAACCCTTATCAGCACCAACCTCTCCGCCGACGAAATGCGCCGCAGATATTCGCCGCAAACCGTCTCAAGGCTGGAGGG
>JAVVZC010000248.1:0-1965 GCA_036650755.1 Oscillospiraceae bacterium | reverse complement strand
CAAATGAGGGCATGACAATGGTTGTCGTGACCCACGAAATGGGCTTTGCCAAGGAAGTCGGCAGCCGAGTGATTTTCATGGACGGCGGCAAAATCATTGAGGAAAACAAGCCCCACGAGATTTTTGACAATCCGCAAAGCGAAAGGCTTAAGGGCTTTTTGGCAAAGGTACTTTAATATTTTTTGGGCGTTGCCGCAGGGTGACGCCCAATTTTTTTACGGCTTTTCATAATTTTCCTCCGGGGCGCATAGTATTTAGCACCACAAAAATTGGAGGTAGCACTATGATATATGAGGAAAACCCAAAGGCGGGGGCGAGACCCCACAACCTGATTTTGGAGGATAGGGAGCGGCTTTCCGTTTCCGGGGTGGACGAGGTGGATTGCTTTGACGACAGGCAGGTGATTGCAAAAACCTCAAAGGGAAATTTGGTTATTCGGGGCAGTGAGCTCCACATTGACAAGCTGAGCCTTGACACGGGGGAGCTTTGCGTTTCCGGGCTTTTCACCGAGCTGGGCTATGAGGAAACGGCGGCGGGCGGCAGCCTTTGGTCCCGCCTGTTTAAATAGACCGTGGAGCATCCGATTTTTGCCCAGCTTTTGACGGCGTTTATCTCCCTTTGCGGCGGCATTGCCTTTGGGCTTTGCTACGACCTTTTAAAGGCAATTCGCCTGAAGCTGAAAGACGGGCTCTGCACCGTTTTTTGCGATATTGCCGCCTGCTTTGACGGCTTTGCCATACTGGTTCTTCTGACCATGTGGGCGGGAAACGGTGAGGCGCGGCTGTATATTTTCCTCTGCGCCCTTGGGGGAGCGCTGTTGTATTTTGCAGTGTTCAGCCCGGCATTTTTGAATATTTTTGTCGCTTTGGTTCATGCCCTTGGAAAAATTTTGAATATTTTTTCAATTCCCCTCCGTTTTATGCTGAAAATGCTGATAAAAGGCAAAATAATTTTAATAAAGCTCTTTCAAAATCTTCGCTTATGGTTTACAATAAGATATAATACCCCGGATGCCGGTGTTAAACCAAATCCAAAACCCAGCCGAGACGCCGCTTTGCGGCATCGGTATAATGGCGGCGGGCTTTGCAGTCGCCGCCCCAAGCAGAAGCCGAACAACGAGAGGGAGTGTACCCATGAAGCTAAAACGGGCAAGCCTAATCACAAAAATAATCATCTTGGCGCTTGTGGTGTATGCGGGAATAAGCCTCGTGAGCCTAAAATCTCAGGTTTCCGACGCCAGAGAAAAGCGGGACAGCCTGCAAACAAAGGTCGATGACGCCCTGCAAACCAATTCCGAGCTCCAATACGCCATCGAGCACAGCGACGACCCGGAAACCATCGAGGACATTGCCCGCTCAAAAATGGGTCTTGTCAAGCCGGGCGAAAAAATATTCTACGACGTCAGCAACTGACCCAAACCAAACACAGCACTACGTTTGGATAAACATACCAAAAGTATGACAGGAGGAAAAAGCTCTTATATGCAGCCATCAGTGGGAGATATTTTTGAGGGTAAGGTCACAGGCATCACAAAATTCGGTGCCTTCGTCTCATTGCCCGACGGTAAAAACGGTCTTGTTCACATCTCCGAGATCGCAAATGCCTATGTCAACGACGTCCACGACCACGTTAGCGAGGGTCAAACCGTCAAGGTGAAAGTCATCAGCATCAACGACGGCAAAATCAACCTGTCCATCAAGCAAACCGAAGCTCCTCCCGAGCGCAGTGAAGCGCCGAGGAGTGCCGCGCCGCGTCCCTATACCCCCCGCCCGGGCAACAGCTATCCCCCCCGTCAGGGCAGCTTTCAGGCAAGAGCGCCCCAGCCCCCAACGGAGGTCACCTTTGAGGACAAGCTCAAGCAATTCATGCAGGATTCCGACAGCCGCATCTCTGACAGCCGCATGTATGCCGACAAAAAAACCGGCTATCGCCGCAGAAAAGACTAATCCCTCCTTCCGAAAAAAA
>JAVVZC010000247.1:0-1969 GCA_036650755.1 Oscillospiraceae bacterium | reverse complement strand
GGGCAGCCTTTCGGCTGCCCTTGCTTATTAGTCGATGTGTTTCGCCTTTGCCGTGCCGCCGGAGACGGGACGGGCGGGTCTTGCGTTGTTGGGGGCGCGGGAAGCGCCGGGGCGGGAGGTTTTTCTTGGTGAGCCCGCCAGCATACAGGCGTTTGTGGGCTTGCCGCAAATTTTGCAGCCACGAAGCTCCTCCAAAACCTGATCCACCTTGCTTGACGGAATTTCCACAAGGCTCTGGTCGGCGGTGATGTCCACCTTGCCGATTTCGTTGCCGGAAAGGCAGGTGCGCTCGGTGATGGCACCGATAATGTGGTTCACCTTGATGCGGCTGGAAGCGCCGATATCCAAAAGGAGAATGGAAAAGTCCATTTGACGTGACTTGGGGCGGGGCGCTCTCTTTTCGGCAAAGTCGGGGCGACCTTCGCGACCCTCGCGGTTTTCGCGGTTTTCGCGACCCTCGCGGAAGGAGCGGGGTGCGTCGTCCTCACGAAAATCGTGCTTGAACTGGGTAACGGGCACTCTTGAAATGGGGTGACCCAGATTTTTGAAGCTCATTTGGAGGGCGGCGGTTGCAATTGCCTCGGGGCTGTGACCCTTTTCAATGAGGGAGGCGAGCATTTCCGCGAACAGGGGACGAATTTCCCCAGCCAAAACGGTTTCGATTTCGGAGATTGCCCTGTCGGCACCGGCTTTTTGGATGTCCGCCGGGGTGGGAAGGGTAAGCTGCTTTATTTCGGATTTCACGGCGATGGAGATGCGGCGCATGTCGGAAACCTCACGCTTGCTGCTGCAAATGGTGATGCTGCGGCCGGATTTTCCCGCTCTGCCGGTTCTGCCGATGCGGTGGACGTAATATTCGGTGTTTGAGGGGATGTCGTAGTTGATGACATATTCGATGTCGTTGACGTCGATGCCGCGGGCGGCGATGTCGGTGGCGATAAGGATGGGGGTTTTGCCGTTTTTGAAGTCACGAAGCGCTTCGGTGCGCTGGCTCTGCTTGATGTCGCTGTGGATGCTGACAGCGCCGATGCTGCGGTCGTTCAGGTATACGGTAAGCTCATCCGCCATTCGCTTCGTGCCGCAGAAAATAAGGGCGCGACCGGGCTGGTAGAAGTTTAGCAGGGCGGAAAGAGCGTCCTTTTTGCGGTCGTGGGGAACGTCGATGTAGAGCTGTTCGATGTTGTCGATGGTGACTTGGCTCTTGTCGATTTCGATGAGGGTGGGGTTGTGCTGAAACTGCTTTGTGATGGACATGATTGCGGGGGGCATGGTGGCGGAAAACAGAACTGTTTGGCGCTCCGCGGGGGCGTCCAAAAGTATGGTTTCGATGTCCTCCTTGAAGCCCATGTTCAGCATTTCGTCAGCCTCGTCAAGCACAATCATTTTCAGGTTGGAGAGCTTGAGAGTTTTGCGGCGCATGTGGTCCATAACTCTGCCGGGGGTGCCGACAACGATGTTGGCGCGGCGGAGGTTGATGCACTGCTTTTCGATGGGCGCGCCGCCATAGATGGCAACGGGGTGGATGCCCTCCTTGAAGCGGGCAAGCTTTCGGATTTCCTCCTCGCCCTGAACCGCAAGCTCACGGGTGGGGCAGAGAATGAGCACCTGAATGCTGGGCTTTTCCTCGTGGGTGTCGATGCATTCGATGGCGGGGATGCCAAAGGCGACGGTTTTGCCCGTGCCGGTTTGTGAGCGGGCGATAACGTCAACTCCGGTGCGGATAACGGGGATGGCTTCGGACTGGATGGGGGTTGCGAAGTCAAAGCCCATCATGGAAACGGCACGCTCAACCTTGGGCGTAAGACTTAAATCAGAAAACGATACTTGTGTCATGTAATTCCTCTATTCTACAAATTAAAAAAAACGGGGACCGAAATCCTCGTTTACTAAAAAGCGATATTATTGTCAATCGATGTATGATATCATATGCGGGGGAGTTTGTCAAATGATATGGGGGAATTATTTTAAG
>JAVVZC010000246.1:0-1970 GCA_036650755.1 Oscillospiraceae bacterium | reverse complement strand
CACCACTCATATCTCAGCGTTGCCGGCATTGCCATGAAAATCTGCTCTGTCATTTCCTCCACGCTGCACTCGAATTTATTGTTTATCCAATCCATATTGACGGAAATTCCGCCGTAGCAAAAAAGGGAAAGCTGGAGACGTTCGTTTTTTGTCAGGGGGGTTTTTCGATTTGTTACTGTGATTTTTTCGATTGTTTCGAAGGAATATGTATACAGCGCGGAAAAATAGGAGTTTGTGCCCACATAGGAAAAGGCGTTTTTCTCCCGCTTTCTGTCCTTATCCGTTGCCGTAAAGATGCGGTGATAAAGCTCACGCCAGCTTTTGCAGCTGGGTGATTTTACCCAAGAATCCAGCCTTTTTTTGTAGTTATAGAACATCACATCGTATTTGTCCAGAAACAGTCTGTAAAATGTGGAGCGGGAAACCCCGCTTCTGTCGATAATCATTTTGACCGTTATTTTCTCAAAAGGACCTTCACGCAAAAGGCTGTTGAAGGACTGTAAAACATGGTCTTTTGTTAATTGTTGCACAAGCGCCCCTCCAATTATGAAACAGATTTGCATTATTGTATCATTATCATACGAATTTTGCAATCAGTCTCTTTAATAAATGTGGTTATTTCATATAATCAAAGTGATAGTTGGTGATATGTTTGTGCAATTCACCATTCCCCATATTACTCTTTCCTGCAACAGGGTTCGACAAGCCAATAGCACGCAAAATTACTTTTCAATGTTTTTTGCGTTATTCCGCAGTACCTTTTTTTGCGGGATTACAAAAATGCTTTTAAAACTAAGGAGGAGACAAATGGATTACCAAAAGCTTTTCGATTCAAGCATTTCCAAGGACTCCATCAGCGCATGGAGAAAAACGGGGAAAAAGGCATTGGGCATCGTCTGCTGCCACGTCCCCCACGAAATTCTTGACGCAGCGGAGGTGCTGCCCCTTCGGCTTCGAGCCACCGGTTGCAACGACTACAACGAGGCGGAAGTTTGGATGTCAAGCTTCAGTTGCAGCTTTGCAAAATCAATTCTTCAGTATTTTATCGACGGCGTTTACGACCTTGACGGTCTTATCGCTTCCGACGGCTGCATGCAGGCTGTCAGAATTTTCGATAACTGGAAAGCAATCTCCAAAAACGAAGGCAAGGACCAATTCCTTTTCGAGCTTGGCGTTCCCCGCATGAGCAGCGGAACCACCCGTCAGTTCTATAAGGAGGAGCTGGAGGATCTTGTCGCCGCAATTGAAAAACTCAGCGGCAACAAAATCACCGACGAAAAGCTTTGCGCCTCCATCGCCCGTTACAACGAAGCGCGTAGGCTTGTTAAGCAGGTTTTGGAGCTTCAACTGGCGGATAATCCCGTTATCACCGGCTCCGAGGCAATGAAAATCATGCTTGCCTCCACAAACATGCCTGTCACCGAATACATAGAGCTTCTCAAGGCTTTCCTTGCCGACGCAAAAAACAGAAAGCCCACCGAGGGCTTCCGTGCCCGCCTTATGATTATCGGCTCCGCTCTGGACAATCCCGAATACATCGACGCCATTGAAAACAAGGGCGGCTTAGTCGTTGCCGACACTCTCTGCATGGGCAGTATGGCTTTCGGCGATGAGCTTGTTGTTGACAAAGCAAACGTTCTTGGCTCCATTGCCGACTACTACCTCAACCGTTTGGTTTGCCCCCGCATGATTGACAACCGTGACGCTCTCCACGAGCTCATCCTCAAGCGTGCAAAGGACTACAAGGTTGACGGTTTAATCTACCAAAAAATGCAAAACTGCGAGTGCTGGGGCGGCGAGAACGTGTTCCTTGAGCAGGAGCTTAAGGACGCCGGCGTCCCCATCCTAAACCTTGAGCGCGAGCAAAAGCTTGCAAACCTTGGACAGCTTGAAATCCGGGTTGAAGCCTTTATCGAAATGATTGAAAAGGAGGTCTAAACAATGGCATATGTTGATAACACAAGTAAGGT
>JAVVZC010000245.1:0-1982 GCA_036650755.1 Oscillospiraceae bacterium | reverse complement strand
CTGCTCTCCTCCACCCAAACCAGCTACGCCTCGGTTTTTCAGGTGGTCAACCAAAACGGTTCCCTTCCCGCCCCCACAATCGAATCGGCGGCAAGGGTCTTTTACGGCGCGGATTTTTCCATCACAGTCGCCTACTCCGAAATGTCCCTTGCCTTGGAGCAGCTTGCGCCCGTGCTTTCACTTAACATCAACCCGCCCATGCCGTTTTCAACGGTCGTTTCCCCGGATAAGCGCATCATCGACTTCCTTTTCGGAAAAACGCCCAACCGCCCTGACGAAAACTACAGCCGCTTCTTCACCCGCCTAACGGACGACAAGGAGCCCGACCCCTTCATAGCAAACAAGGGCATCCTCGAAGCAATCGACATCTTCTACAACGACGGCGGCCGCATCATCTCCCTTTTCGGCGACGAGGGCAGCGGACGAAAATTCACCGTCACCCATTTTTGCAAAAACCGCAATCTCTCCTGCGTTCGCATCAACTGCGCAAAGCTTTTTGTCTACGACTTCAACTTTGTTGACAAAGCACTTTGGGCGGCAACCCGCGAGTGCATCCTAACAGGTGCCTGCATTTGCCTTGACGAGCTTGCCTACCGTGAGGAAGAAAAGGAAAAATTCTTCGGCTACATGGACCTTGCCTTCGGCAAATTTACAGGGCGAAACATCCCCGTTTTCGCAATCAGCAAGGAAAAAATCCCCATGAAGCAAATTGTGGATAAGGACTTTGCCCAGCTTGAAATCCCCACCCCCGACACCGGCGAGCGTGAGGAGGTTTGGCACTACTACGCAAAGGGCTACGCCCTAAACGACGATGTTGACATCGACGAAATGGCAACCAAGTTCCTTTTCACCCCGGGCAAAATCAAAAACGCCATCTATCAAGCCCGTGGACTTGCCGCAATGGATAAGCTTGTTGGCATCCCCCGCGCCACACTTTTCAAATCCTGCAACAACCAAATGAGCACCGAGCTTTCCCAAAAAGCAACCCGCATCGCGGCGAATTTCGGCTGGGACGACATTGTCATGAACCCGGACCAGCGCTTGGCGCTCCAAAACGCCTGCAACCAGCTAACCTTCCGCAAAACCGTCTATGAGGACTGGAACTACATAAAAAAATACCAATACGGCCGTGGGCTTTCCGTACTTTTGTTCGGCGCGCCCGGCACCGGCAAATCCATGTGCGCCCAAGTTATCGCCCACGAAATGAACCTTGAGCTCTACCGTGTTGACCTTTCCAAGGTGGTTGACAAATACGTGGGTGAAACCGAAAAATCCATCTCCATGATTTTCCGTGAGGCAAAAAAGTGCAACGTCGTCCTCTTTTTCGACGAGTGCGACACCCTTTTTGCAAAGCGCGGCGATGACGGCGGCTCCAACCAATCCTCCAACAACAACAAAACCGCCCTGCTTTTGCAGGAGGTTGAAGCCTACGACGGCGTTTCCGTCCTTGCCACAAACTACAAGCACAACATCGACCCCGCCTTCTTCCGCCGCATGAAATTCATTGTCGAGTTCCAATTCCCCGACGTTGTAACCCGAAAAATTCTTTGGAAAACCACCATCCCAAAATCAACGCCCCTTGCCGAGGATGTGGACATCGACTTTCTTGCGGAACGCTTCGAATTCGTCGGCGGCAACATCAAAAACTGCATCCTTAACGCCGCCTTCCTTGCGGCGGCAGACCCGGACGCCGGCGGCGAAGTCCACATGAAGCACTATTTGCAGGCAATCCGCTACGAATTTGTAAAAACCGGCAAGGTTTTCACCCGTTCGGACTTCGAGCCCTACGCCGATTTGGTTCTCTAAGGAGGTCAAAAATGAGCCGAAGAACAAGCCTTGATAAGCGCATTGAGGAGCAAACAAAGAAAAAAAATCTCCCCCCACCGGAGGAGGACGACGATTTAGACATCCTTTTGGAGCATGAGCGGAACTTTTGGCTGAACAAGCAAAAATCCGCCTTTGACACCCCCGAGGGCAACCGC
>JAVVZC010000244.1:0-1994 GCA_036650755.1 Oscillospiraceae bacterium | reverse complement strand
GGCGGCAAGACTTCCCTTTTTGTATCTTCGTTTCATTCCGTATCCTTTCCTCAGACAGGTGGTGAGTTTTTGAAAAAGAAAACGTTTTTTTGCTCCATTGCTCCCGCAATCGGGATTTTTCTGCTTGTATTCGCATTGTTCCAAGTTCTCTATCAATTCGACAATAAGTATACCACAGCTCCCGCCTATGGGGAAGATGGTGTTTACTCTTTTTCCGAAAAAGACCTTGAAAAACCACTTTTTCTCATAGACGGTTGGGAGCTTTACCCCGATGTTTACTTAAGCCCCCAAGATTTTTCTTCCGGCAAGGCGCCAAAGGCTCTCCACACCTTTATCGGGCAGTTCCCCAATTTCTCGTTTTTTTCCGCTGAGCACTCTCCCTTTGGCAGTGCCTCCTATCGGCTTAAGCTCCGCTTTGCTGATGAACCCCGCACTCTGCTACTGTATTTGCCGGAAATTTTCACCGACTATAGCCTTTGGGCAGACGAAAAAATGCTGGCGCACAGCGGCAGTGGCTCCACTGTTCTGTTGGAGCTTGACGGGGACACCGACCTGCTTTTGTCCACCGAAAACCACAGCCATTACTACAGCGGGATGACCTATCCGCCCGCCATCGGCACCATTGGCACAATACAGAATTTGTTTTTTACTCGGGATTTGTTTTACGGTTTTCTCTGCACTTTTTCCTTGGCTCTCTGCCTTTTTGCCATTGTGGGGCGAAGGCGCAGCGGCAACGACCCGATTTTTCTTCATTTCGGACTGCTCTGCCTTTTCTTCGCCCTCCATTGCAGCTATCCCTTTTTGCATCAACTGGGGCTTAACAGCCCATTTTGCTACGCTTTTGAGGACGCCTCTTGGCTTTTCGTGCTTTATGAAACGATTTTGCTCTGCACCCTTGCGGCGGGTTTGGAACGCCAAAGCTGGTTTCGGTTTTTTGTGCGCCCCCTTGGGCTTTTCGCCTGCCTGCTCTGCTTTTTCTGGGTTTCCCTCATAATCCCGGGACACCCCTCCGCTGTTAACATTTATGGCGGTCTGATAGATGGCTGGAAGCTTATTTGCTGGCTTTATCTCATGTTTTGCGCCGTCTATGGTTTGCGGCACAATCGGCGGTCGGGCGCATTTTTGCTGGCGGGCGGCGGAGTTTTGGCGGCGGCTCAATTAGTAAATTTGTTGGACAACAACCATTTTGAGCCAATCTACACCGGCTGGCAAGCCGAATACGCGGGGTTTTTCCTTGTGCTTGTGTTTTGGGCAATGATTATGGGGCGTGTGCGTCAGCTTCGAAAGCAAAACAGGCGGCTCAACGAGCATTTGGAGGATTTGGTTCAGCAACGCACCGCCGAGCTCCACACCGTTCTGCGGGAGCGCAAATCCTTTTTCTCCGACATGGCGCACAATCTGAAAGCGCCTGTGGCGGCAATCCACGGCTTTGTCAGTCTGATTTTGCAGGAAAATCTCTATTTGGACGAGGAGCTTCGGGACAACCTCAATCAAATCAGTAGCGAAAACGCGGAGCTTCAACGCCGCATGGAGGCGCTCTCCGGGCTGAACGCCTTTGACAAAATTTCGGAGCCTTCGGAAACAATTCAAATCGACGAGCTGCTCCGTCAGATTAAAAATGACAACGAGCCGGAAGCCTGTATTTCCGGCATTCACCTGCTGGTTCAAGAGCTGGGCGTCCCCGCATTTGTGATTGCCCAGCGAAAAAAGCTGCTTCTGCTATTCGAAAACCTCATCTACAACGCCCTCTCCTTCACGCCTGAGGACGGAAGCATCACCCTTGTGCCAAGGCTTGAAGGCGACGAAGTTGTCATTGAGGTTTCGGACAACGGCAGTGGCATTGCCGAGGAGCATCTCCCCCACATCTTTGAGCGTTTTTACACCGCAAGGGAGAACAAAAGCGACGGCAGCGGTCTTGGGCTGTATATTGCAAAGCTCACTCTTGAGGAGCTGGGCGGCAGCATCTCCGCCACTTCCCTGCTTGGTTGCGGCAG
>JAVVZC010000243.1:0-1996 GCA_036650755.1 Oscillospiraceae bacterium | reverse complement strand
ACAAGAACAATCAGAAAAAGCGCGATAACAGAAAGCAAAATCCAGACAATTATCATTTTACCTCCGACCTTTCACGGGCTTCGCGGATAACCGCCAAAACGTCCTTTTCCTTGTACATGAAAAAGGCGAAGATGGCTCCCAAGCAGAAAATTCCGCCCACCAGAGCGGTTAATTTAAGCCCCAAGCGACCGATGTTTTCGCCCGCCGCCGCACCGATTACGGTGAGGGAGGGAACAATCATAATTGCAAGGGAGGTGCCAAGCTTTGTTACAAAGCTACGGGCGGCGCTGAAAATGCCCTCCTGATTGACGCCTGTTGTGATGGTGTCGTATTGGATAACGTCCGCCATCATGGAGTTTGGAAGAATGTTTAGCACCGCAAAGGGGAAGGAAACCAAAACCGCCAGCAGAACCGCCTTGACCATGGGTGCGCCGGGCAAATCCGCGCAGAAGCAGATGATAAGCTCCGCAATTGTGAAAACGGCACAGCCAAGTAAAATCGGCAGACGCTTTCCGCTGCGCTTTGCCCAACGGTTGACAAGGGGATAAAGCAGCAGAGAGCCGGCGATGGAGATTGCCAAAATCGCAACCGATGCCTCCTCCGGCAGACCCATCAGCGAGGTGACGTAATACATGATGCAGGCTTGGAAAAAGGACATTCCCGTAAGCTCCAAAAGCTGACCCAGTGTGACCCAACGGAAATGTCGGTTTGCAAAGGCGTGCTTGATGGAGGCTGTCAGTGAAACCGTGGGTTGAACGGAACGGACATAATCCCGCTCCTTAATGAGCAAAACGGGAACCAAAAGCAGAATGATACCCAAAACGGTGAACATTGCAAAGGTGCTTCGCCAAGCCCAAACAGGGTCAAGCCCGGATTTTTTGAGGAGGCTGACGATAAGGGGCGTAACATAACCCAAGGCACTGCCCGTTACGAAAAACAGGGAGTGCATTGTGTAGGCGTTAACCCGCTGAGCTTGGTCTGTTATCATCTCCGGCAAAAGCGCGCCGTGGGGAATCATGTAGAGGGTGTAAAATAAGTAGTAGCTCCAAATGGAAACAGCAAGCCAAAGGTTGTTCACAAGCCCCGGTGCGCCCTGAGGAACGCAGAAAATAAGCAGGGCGGAAAGTCCGAAGGGAATTGCCGACCATTTCATGAAAGGAATGCGCCGCCCCTTTGGGTTGTGGCTTTTGTCGCTGAGGGAGGCGACAAGTGGGTCTGTTACAGCGTCAAAAACGTGACCGATTGCCTTTAGCAGTCCAACAACCGTGAGCACGCCCAAAATGATGGTGCCTTGGGTGATTAGGGTGGGCAAGCCGGATTCGGCGGAGGGCTGATAGAAATAGATTAGGTAGTTGTTGAGCATTGCCGTGAAAAGTCCCACGGCAAATTGTGGAATGCAGTAGGCGGCAATGGTTTTATTTGTCACTTGCTTCATTTTTTGTGGTACCTCAAGTGGCAGATGTCGTCGCCACGGGCAATGGTTTTCGGAAGATCCAGCTCGCAGCCATAGGCTTCGCCAATGCCGCGGTCACCGCACATGGCAATGTCGCAAAGCTCCGAAATTTCCTCGTCGCTGCAACCCGCCTTTTGCCAAGCCTTGACAAGGGGGCAATAGTGGAATTTCAGCTCCAGCTCATCGTCGGTGCTGTTGATAACCTTCATTTCAAACATCCATTGAGCGGGCTTTGTGAAAAGTGTTTTTTTAAGCCCCTTTAGGCTATCCGTGCTGCCCTCTTTAATGAGAAATTTGCCCTGACCAATTCCGCAGCGGCGGATGGCGGCAGAGCCGAAGTCACGGGGGTCAAGACCCCGCTTTTTGCCCTCGTCACAAAGAAGATAAAGCCAAGCGGCACGCTGTTCCAGCTGACCGCGCACTGCCGTAACCAGCGGAAACTTGTTTTTCGCTTCGTTTTTAATTTTGCTCATAGTTATAATCCCCCTTAGAAATATTTCTATAATCTTACCATATCGGCATAAAATTGTCGAGAGCTTCGGC
>JAVVZC010000242.1:0-2009 GCA_036650755.1 Oscillospiraceae bacterium | reverse complement strand
GTGCGCTCGGAAGCGTTCGGGTTTGGGGCGGTATTTTACTCCTGATATTAGTCCCATGGCGGCGAAGGTGGAGAACATGGAGGAGCCGCCGTAGCTGAAGAAGGGGAGGGTTATGCCGATTACGGGGGCTATGCCGATGCACATGCCAACGTTTTCGAAGGTTTGGAAAATCAGCCCGCCGGCGACGCCGAAGCAGACCAGCATACTCATGGTGTTTTGGGATTTCAGTCCGATGTAGATGCAGCGGATGATGATGCACAGCAGCAGTAAAATGACGGCGCAGCAGGCGATCATGCCCAGCTCCTCACCGATGACGGAGAAGATGAAGTCGGTTTGCTTTTCGGGGAGAACGCCGGATTGGGTTTGCTGTCCCTTGTATAGCCCCGTGCCGCTAAGCTGACCGCTGGCGAGGGCAAGCTTGCTCTGATTTGACTGCCAGCGAATGTCAAAACCGGTGGGGTCGATTGTGTCCAAATAGGGGCAAAGAATGCGGTCACGGTAGCGCTGATTGAGCACGTGGGTCCAGAAAAAGGGCGCAACCGCTGCCGCCGCCGCAAGACCGATGATGAACCAATAGAATTTTAGCCCCGCCGCGAAAAGCATGACGATGAAGATGAAAAGGAAAACAAGGGCGCTGCCCATGTCCTTTGAGATGACAACGATTATGCCCAAAATGAACATAAGGTGGAAAACAAGCTGGGCAACGGAGAGGGGGGAACTGAGGCTTTTGTAGTTTTTTAGGTAGCTGATGTGCTTTGACATTACGACTATGAAGGCGACCTTGACTACCTCCGCCGGCTGAACGCCAACGAAGCCGAAGCGAAGCCAAGCGCGGTTGCCGGTGTTGTCCGCGTAGCCCAGAGGGGTGAGCAGAAGCAGCATCATAAATAGTTCGAAAACGATGATTGCCGCCCATTTGTCGGCGATTATGTCCAAATCAATTACGGTGAAAACCACGAAAAGCCCGATGCCGATGAACATGGAAGCGACTTGAACCAAAAGATAGCGGGTGGAGCCTTCGGGCAGGGAATGGGTTGCGCTGGCGATTACGATGATGCCGAAAATGGAGGAAATAAAACAGAGCGTAAAGAGGAGCATATCTGCCCTCTTGAAAAAATCTTTTACGTATGGAAAGAGCTTTTTCACGTAAGCCTCCTTGTGTTTTGGGGAGAAAGATATGTTAAGCGGCGGGTTTCCGCCATTCCGAATACAAAAATATATAAGCATCATAGCACAGAAAAGACTTTTGCGCAATTGCGAAATCTGTGCTATAATTTCTTACCGGCTTGTGAAAGCCGAGACGGAATTTTCTGTATTACATCGGAAAAACGATGAAGCGGGGTGATTTGAATGAGCGTCCATGACGGACACAGGGACAGAATGAAAAAACGCTTTATGGAACAGGGCTTGGACGGCTTTGACGACCACAACGTGTTGGAACTGCTGCTTTTTTATTCCATGCCCCGCTGCGACACCAACCCCCTTGCCCATGAGCTTTTGGAGGAATTCGGCAGTCTTGAGGGCGTTTTTGAAGCGCCCGCGGACGAGCTTTCAAAAATTACCGGCATCGGTGAGGGCTCCGTGACACTGCTGCGGCTTATCCCCGAGGTGGGGCGGCGCTACATAATCGACAAAAATAAAAGTGACGATATTTTGGACTCCACCGCCAAGGCGGGGGCGTATTTGGTGCCCCGATACATGTTCGAGCGGGACGAGGTGGTTTACGTTATCTGCCTTGACGCGAAGTATAAAATTTTGTGCTGCAAGGAGCTTTTTCGCGGCGTTGTCAACACCGCCGAGGTGAGTATTCGCAAAATCGCGGAGCTTGCCTTGGGGAAAAACGCCAGCAGCGTCATTTTATCCCACAACCACACCAGCGGAATTGCCCTGCCCTCCTTGGAGGACGAGATGACGACCAAGCGCATCAAAACCGTGCTGGAAGCCATGGGGATTACGCTTGCCGACCACATTATTGTGGCAGGGGAGGATTTTATTTCTATGGCGGATAG
>JAVVZC010000241.1:0-2009 GCA_036650755.1 Oscillospiraceae bacterium | reverse complement strand
TATAATTATTGTAGATTTTTAATCTCCACTGTGTTAGAATAGGCTATTGTAGAAAATAATCCAAAAAATGTGAAAACAAATCCGTTAATTTTCCTAATTGGTATTAGATAGAAAGGACATACACATGCTGAAACTAGAAAACATATGCTTTTCCGCCGGTGGGCGTGACATCATCAAAAACGTATCCCTTGACATCGACTCTAGCAAATTCATCGCAATCACCGGGCCCAACGGCTCCGGCAAATCCACCCTTGCAAAAATTATCATGGGCATCGAAAAGCCCTCCTCCGGCAAAATTTATTTCAACGACGAGGACATCACCGCCCTCACAATTGACGAGCGGGCAAGAGCCGGCATCAGCTTTGGCTTCCAGCAGCCTGTTTGCTTTAAGGGCATCACCGTCCACGACCTTTTAAACCTCTCCACCGGCAAAACCCTGACCACCGACGAAGCCTGCGAAGTGCTTTCAACCGTTGGTCTTTGCGCAAACGGCTACCTTGACCGTGAGGTCAACTCCTCACTTTCCGGCGGCGAACTAAAGCGCATCGAAATCGCCTCCGTCATCACAAGACGCACGGCGCTCACCATTTTTGACGAGCCGGAGGCGGGCATCGACCTTTGGAGCTTCAACAACCTTATCCGTGTTTTCAACGAAATGCGCGCCACTCTTTCCGGCAGCATAATCGTCATCTCCCATCAGGAGCGCATCCTCAGCATCGCCGACGAAATCGTTCTGCTTGCCGAGGGCGAAATTGCCCAAATCATTCCCCACGGTCAGTCCTTGGAAACACTAATCGACACCCAAAAATGCCGCAAGCTTTAAGGAGGAAATAATCATGGAATTGGATAAAATGGAATCATCTCTTTTGAAGGCAATTGCGGATTTGGACGGCGTCCCCACAGGAGCTTTCAGTCTCAGAAAAAACGGCAAGCCCGTTATGGTCAACATCACCCCCAGCGTCAACATTGTCCCCAAGGAGGGCAAGCCCGGCATTGACATCTTTGTCCGTGCCCAGTCCGTGGGCGAAACCGTCTACATCCCCGTTGTGGTAACGGACAGCGGCGTTGACGACATGGTTTACAACGACTTTTACATCGGCAAAAATGCCGACGTTCTCATTGTCGCCGGCTGCGGCATCCACAACGACGGCTGCGACGACTCCAAGCACAACGGCATCCACCGCTTTTTCCTTGACGAAGGCGCCAAGGTGAAATACGTGGAAAAGCATTACGGCGAGGGCAATGGCACCGGCAAGCGAATTCTTGACCCGATTACGGAAGCCACCATGGGCAAAAACTCCACCATGGAAATGGAAACCGTCCAGATTAAGGGCGTGGATTCCACCGTCCGCACAACAAACGCAACCCTTGCGGAGGGCGCCCACCTGCTCATCTCCGAAAAAATCATGACCCACGCGGAGCAAACAGCCGAAACCCGCTTCACCGTCTCCTTGGACGGCGAGGGTTCAAGCGTCCACGTTGTTTCCCGCTCCGTCGCAACCGAAAAATCCACTCAAAAATTCGTCTCCATGGTCTACGGCAACGCAAAATGCTACGGTCATGTTGAGTGCGACGCCATCATAATGGACGCCGGCAGAGTTATCTCCATCCCCCAAATCGAAGCAAACTGCGTTGACGCAAACCTAATCCACGAAGCCGCAATCGGCAAAATCGCCGGTGAGCAGCTGACAAAGCTAATGACTTTGGGTCTTACGGAAAAGGAAGCAGAAACAGAAATCATCAACGGCTTCCTTAGATAATAAGCAAAGGAAAAGCCCATAATTCGGAGGAACACAAAGCATGACAGTAAGCTACAAGCCCCACGGCGTTTGCTCCCGCCAAATGACCATCAGCGCCGAAAACGGCGTAATCACCGAAGCCACCATAATCGGCGGCTGCAACGGCAACCTTAAAGGCATCAGCCGCCTAGTAACCGGCATGAAGCTTTCCGACGCCATCGAAAAGCTGGAAGGCATCTCCTGCGGCGGCAAGTCCACCTCCTGCCCCGA
>JAVVZC010000240.1:0-2013 GCA_036650755.1 Oscillospiraceae bacterium | reverse complement strand
GGGGGAGTTTTGATTGCTTTGGTATTTTATATCAAAACATATCCGGTGTCAAGTTTTTCGGGGGTTTTGGGGTTTTGGCGTGGGGGGATTGGGGCTTTACGACTTGGGACATTCGTTGGGACGCCGTAGGTCGAAAATCTAACGGGTTGATTCATGTCAAAATTATCAATTGCTTTTATTAAACCGATGCAGCCGACCTGAAAAAGGTCGTCCACATTTTCTCCTCTGCCGGAAAATTTTTGGATTACGGACAGCACCAGCCGCAAATTTCCCGAAATCAGTGTTTCACGCGCCTCCTTGTTTCCCTCCTTGGTTTGATGCAGAAGCGCCATGGTTTCCTCGTTCTTCAGCACCTTAAGCTTCGCTGTGTTTACGCCGCAAATCTCAACCTTGTTCAGCAAAATATTTACCTCCCCGGTGATTGATATCCGATAGTATTTCCCGATAGCTTATTTTTCATTCTGTAAAGATTAAATTATAATGTCACCCACTGCAAATAAAATGGTTGACAATGGCTGTTCTGTGCAGTAAAATAAGCCCATTCGGAGGTGTAATATGTCAACAAAAACAGATATCTTAACAATTTTAGAGAACCAACGTGAGAGCTTCCTCTCCGGTCAGGAGCTGGCGGAGCAACTCAATATTTCCCGAAACTCGGTTTGGAAGGCGATAAAATCACTTCAGGAGGACGGTCACAGCATTCATGCGGTGCAAAATAAGGGCTACCGTTTGGACGAAAACAGCGACCTGCTTTCCGAGGAGGGGATACGCCTGCATTTGCCCGAGGAGCTGAAAGGCATCGGGATAAGCGTTTTCAAAACCCTAGACTCCACCAACACTCAGGCAAAAAAGCTGGCGCTTGAGGGCGCGCCTCACGGCACGGTAATTCTTGGGGAGGAGCAAACCGCGGGGCGGGGACGCTTCGGCAAGGGCTTTGTTTCGCCGCCCTCCGGCGGGCTTTATATGAGCATTATCCTAAAGCCCACGGCGGAAACGGCGGAGCCCCAGCTCATTACCGTTGCTGCCGCCGTTGCCGCCTGCCGAGCGATTGAAAAAGAAAGCGGCTTAACGCCACAAATTAAGTGGGTGAACGACCTCTACCTAAACGGCAAGAAAATCTGCGGAATTTTATCCGAGGCTGTCGCGGATTTTGAGAGCGGAACCATCGAAAGCATCGTGGTGGGCATCGGCATAAACTGCACAACAAAGCCCGAAAGCTTCCCGAAGTCACTGCGGGAGATTGCCGGCTCCTTGGACGCCAAGGGGCTATCTCGGAACCGCTTGGCGGCGGATATTATCGGCGATATTCTGAGCGGGTTTCAGGATTTGAAAAATCCAGGGCTTATGGAGGAATACCGCAGGCGCTCACTCATGCTTGGCAGAGAAATCAGCTTTGAGCGGGACGGCGAAACAATGAGCGCCCTCGTGACGGGCATAAACGATATGGGAAATCTGCTGGTTCGGCGGCATGACGGCACAGAGCTTGTCCTGCTGGGCGGCGAGGTTTCCTTGGGGCGGCTGCCGGAATAGCGGAAGCCCAAAACGCAAATTATTTAGGAGAAATATATGAAAGAAAAAGTTTTAGATACAAGAGGAATGGTGCTTTGCGCACTGTTCACGGCACTGATTGCGGTGGGAGCGTTTATAAAAATCCCAATTCCGGGCGTGCCTTTTTCACTGCAATTTTTATTTACAAACATGGCGGGCTTGCTCCTTGGCAGACGCCGCGGACTAATTTCCGTGGGGCTGTATATTTTCTTGGGGCTTGTGGGGCTGCCCATTTTCACCGGCGGCGGCGGGATTGGCTATGTGCTCTATCCCACCTTCGGATATCTTGTGGGTATGGCGGTCGGAACCTATCTTTGCGGGCTGATCAGCGAGCGGGGCGAGAAGTGCTTCAAGACCTTCCTTGTGGCGGGGCTTGTTAACCTGCTGGTGGTTTACGCCTTGGGAATGCTGCATTATTACTTGATTGCAAGGTTCTATGTGGGTAATCCGGTGGGGCTGAAAACC
>JAVVZC010000239.1:0-2018 GCA_036650755.1 Oscillospiraceae bacterium | reverse complement strand
AATTTCAAACCTCTGCAATAAAACGCCCTCCCCGTGCGTTAATGCAGTGACAGGAGGCGAAGGATGAAATTGTTTGGAGAGACGTCCACCGAACAGCTCAGCACCCTTGCGCAAACCACAATTGAATTGTACCTTTCGGAAATCGCGGCGGGTGAAAAATCCGCGCTTTCCGCGCTGTACGAAGAAACCCGAATTGCGGTTTACGGTTTCGCCCTGTCAATTGTAAAGAACGTGTGTGACGCTGAGGATGTTTTGCAGGAGACTTACGTTAAAATTTGGCTGTCGGCGGCGGGCTACTCTGCCCGTGGCAAGCCCATGGCTTGGATTTTAACCATCACCAAAAACCTTGCAAAAAGCATGCTGCGTGAGCGCGGCAAAACTGCCGACATACCCGAGGACGACTGGCAGATGTTTTATGCCCCGTCGAAGGGGGCGAGCAGCGAGGACCGCATTGTTTTGCAGGCGGCGCTGGGCGCTCTAAAGGACGAGGAACGGCAGATTATCACTCTGCACGCCGTTTCCGGGCTAAAGCATGTCGAGATTGCACAGCTGCTGGAGCTTCCCTTGTCCACCGTTCTTTCAAAATACAGCAGAGCGAGAAAAAAGCTACAGGCTGCCTTAGAGGAGGGGGATTTAAAATGAATAACACCGATGTTGAGACGAGACTCGCCCGGGCACTTGCCCACACGGCTCCCGACGCTCTCAATGCTATCCTCTCCGAATGCGAAGAACGGAAAGGAAAGGTAATTGAGATGAAAGCAAAAACAACGCACAAAAAAGCATGGGTCAACACCATTTGCGCCACCGCCGCGGCGCTGGCACTGTTCATTGGCGGAGGCTTCGGCATCAGCCATTTCCAAACCGCCCACGCCGTGGACACCACCGTTTCCCTTGATGTGAACCCCAGCATAAAAATCGAAGCAAACAAAAACGAAATCGTCCTAAGCGTCAGCGCCCTGAACGAGGACGGCACCACAGTCCTTGAGGACAAGAAATTTGAGGGCAAGGATTTGCAGGTCGCCGTTGACGAAATCGTGAAGGCGATGGTGGAAAAGGGCTATCTCAGCGCGGACGCAAACTCTGTTTTGCTTGCCGTGAACAATCCCGATGACACCAAAAGCGCCCAGCTTCAAAAGCAACTCAGTGAAAGCGTTTCCAAGGCGCTCAGCGAAAAGGGCATTGAGGGCGCAATCCTTAGCCACGGCGCACCCAAGGGCGAGGAAATCAGCCGTGAGCTTGCCGCTCTTGCCGAAAAATACGGCATTTCCGAGAGCAAGGCGGAGCTTATCAAGGGGCTTAACAGTAACAACCCTGATTTAAAGCTTGAGGAGCTGTCAAAGCTCAACATCAACGATTTGAGCCTTTTGGCGGAGAAATTTTCCAACAAGCTGCCCGGACTTTCCATGGACGGCAAGCCCTCCGACGTTAAATATGTTGAGGCAAAGGCAGCCATCGAAAAAGTGCTGGAGCAGGTGAAAACCGCCACGAAAAATCCCGAGGTGAAGCTTAATTCCAATTTGGAATACAGCGACGGCAAGCTGGTCTTTGAGGTTAAGCTGGAAACCGGCGAAACCGACTACTCCTATATTATCGACGCCGTCAGCGGCAAAGTTATAAAGGTCATTTCCCAGCTCACGGGCAAAGCTCCCGAAGTTCCCGAAGCCCTGCCCTCCCCCGCTCCCGCCGCCCCCGCTCCCACGCCGGAAGCCGGCATTCCCACGGCTTCCGTGCCCACGCCCGCTCTGCCCCAGCTTCCCCAAGGCGGCAGCAGCCCCGACATTTCAAAGCTTCCCGCACTCCCCGGGCTTACGGAGGTAAACCGTGACGAAGCCCAAGAGAAGCTTCAGGGTCTTGTCACCGAGGGTCTGAAAAAGCTTGAGGAGCAATTGGTCGCAAAGTCGGCAAAATAACAATATTCCCAAGCGCCGGCGCGCCTTGTATCGGGTCATTCCTTCATGTGACCCGATACAATTTTTTTGCGCCGATTTGCGCTTCAAAGTTGCCCAAAGGGGTGGTCG
>JAVVZC010000238.1:0-2020 GCA_036650755.1 Oscillospiraceae bacterium | reverse complement strand
ATTCCATCGAAAAGGGCGATTTCCCCCGTTGGACCATGTATGTTCAAATCATGACCGACGAGCAGGCAAAAGCCCACTACGAAAACCCCTTCGACATCACAAAAATCTGGAAGCATGCGGAATTCCCCCTCCACGAGGTGGGCGTTTTGGAGCTGAACCGCAACCCGGAAAACTATTTTGCCGAGGTTGAGCAGTCCGCGTTTACCCCCGCCCACGTTGTCCCCGGCATCGGCTTTTCACCGGACAAGTTCCTTCAGGGCAGACTTTTCTCTTACGGTGACGCCCAGCGCTACCGCCTTGGTGTAAACTACAACCAAATCCCCGTAAACCGTGCCAAGGTTGAAGTTCACGACTACCACCGTGACGGCTTTATGCGCACCGACGGAAACTACGGCGGCGCACCTGCCTACAGCCCCAACAGCATGGGCGAATGGGCAGCCCAGCCCGACGTTATGGAGCCGCCTCTTGACCTTTCCGGCTCTATGTACACCTATGACCCACAAGACGACCCCACCGATGATTGCTTCCGCGCAGGCGGCGACCTTTGGCGTGTGATGACCGAGGACAAGCGTGCTCTCCTAATCGAAAACACCGCGAGAAACATCGCTCCCGTCACCGAGAACATCAAATACCGCCACGCGGTTCACTGCTATTGGGCAGACCCCGCCTACGGAACCCGCATGACCGAGGCGCTTGGGCTTGATATGAGCCGGGTTACAGAGCTTTCAAAGGGCAACCACAAATCCCTTATCGAAGCAACGCTAAAAGCCTAAGTCCCCCAAAGCTTCAATTGGGTGATTGTTAAATGAAAATTTGCATGGAGTGTCATCATGACTAAACAGAGACAAATTATCGGAAAAATCATCCGTCAGTCCACGGAACACCTTAGCGCCCAGCAGATTTTTCTTTTGGCAAAGGCGCAATGCTCCTCAATGGCGATTGCCACGGTTTACAGAAACCTTAATCTCATGGTGGACGCCGGGGAAATCAAGCGCATTTCCGTTCCCGGCTCTCCCGACCGTTTTGACAAAAACATCACCAATCATGCCCACCTAATCTGCGAAAAGTGCGGAAAAATGTCCGATATCGACGGCTTTGGCTTGAAAAGTCACCTTGAAAAGGGGCTTGGCTTTCCTGTTCTCAGCATTGAACTGAGCGTACATTATCTCTGCAAGAGCTGCGCAGAAGAAATAGAGGAGGGCGATTTATGATACCGCCAAACGATTGGACGCGCTTTGCGTCAGCCACCGAAAAGCTTGAATTCCTCAAGGATTTGGAGCTGGTTCCCCGAACCCACAACTACCTTCGCCGCTTCATCTACAAGGGTGCCTTCAAGTCCCGCCCCGAAATTTGCACCGTTGAGGGCTATGCTTCGCCCACCACCCTTGTTGTTGAGGTCTGCGGCGAGCTGCACTGCATCAATGCGGACTATTTGCAGGACATGCAGGCGGGCTGCTATCGCGCGCCCGAAACCTACATAGTTCTCGACCTTGAAACCACCGGGCTTTCCCCGAAAAAGGACAGCATTTTGGAGTTTGCGGGTGTGAAATACAAAAACGGCGTTGAGCTTGACAGCTTCGAAACCCTCATAAACCCCGAATGCGAGCTTTCGCCCTTGGCGGAGGCGGTCAACGGAATTTCCGCCGACATGGTTCGTGACGCACCTTGCCTTGGTGAGGCGCTTCCGAAAATTCGGGATTTTCTGGGCAAAACCCCGGTGGTCGCCCACAACGCCTCCTTCGACTACAACTTTCTGAACGAGGCATACCACGCCTTCGGCTGGACAATGGAAAACGCTGTTTTTGACACCCTTTCCCTCTCCCGCAAGGCTTTTCCCGCCATGCCGAACTACAAGCTTGCCACACTTAAGGAGCAGCTTGACATCCGTGTTTCCGCCGCGCACAGAGCACTGCCGGACGTCTATGCAACAGCACAGCTTTTTGAAGCCTGCGCCCGTGCATTGGATGAGGCGGGGACAGTTTAGTACCAGCATTAAAACACCTTTGCAAGGAATTTTGCA
>JAVVZC010000237.1:0-2022 GCA_036650755.1 Oscillospiraceae bacterium | reverse complement strand
CGGCTTATCTCCAAGGTTGACACCGACTGCTTTGGGTGTTAAAATTATTTACATAAAATCCAAAGCGTGGAGGTTCAAATGAAGAAAAATAGTAGCGATAAGATATATTCCATATGGTCCGGGTCGATTTTGCTCTGTATGGTGCTTGCGGTTTCAACCTTGATTTTTGCCTCCTGCGCAAAGGGCAACGGCAAGGCTCCCAAGCCATCCCAAAAGCCGGAAACACCAATCGAAAGCCCAATCGCCGCCCCGGAGACCACCTTGGCACCGCCCCCCACCGACATTCCCGGAATTTCCACTCAAGAGCCGGTCGCCACAGCGGAAACCCGTCTGGGCGAAACCCCGGATATGGGTCAGGAATACATCGACAAAATGGTTTTTCTGGGCGACAGCACAACAAACGGACTTGCCCACTACAAGGTTGTACCCGAAAACCAAGTTTGGACGCCCGCAAACGGAACCCTAACCCTTTCCCGCTGGAGCATTGACGCCATCCAATATCGGGAGGAGGGCACGGAAATTTCCATCATCGACGCGGTCACAAAAAAGCAGCCGGAATACATGCTCATCACCTTGGGCGTGAACGGCGTTTCCTTCATGAAGGAGGACAGCTTCAAAAAAGTTTACGCGGAGCTGGTGGAGGCAATCAAAATTGCCAGCCCCAACACAAAAATAATCCTCAACTCCATCTATCCCGTCACCGCGGACTACAAAGTTCAGGGCATCACAAATGAGCGCATCAGCGCCGCAAACACTTGGGTTGAAGCGGTTGCAAAGGCAACGGGTGTCAAATATCTTGACAGCGCAAGCTCCATAAAGGACGAAACCGGCGCCATGCCAAAGGGCTATGACAACGGCGACTTCATCCATCCCAACGCCGAAACCTATGGCATTATTATCAACTATATCCGCACCCACGGCTACAAATAAAAACAGAGGCTGAACCCCTTTGAAAGGAAAAAACAATGAAAAAAACCAAAATCACTGCTCTTGTGCTCGCCTGCCTTATGATGCTTTCCCTGCTGACTGCCTGCGGCAGCAAGGTTCGTGACGACGTTACAACGGACGCCATCGCCACCGCCGTTGATTCCGCAATCGGCAACGAGGGCAACATGGTTGTGGCACCGGAGAGCTATCTTGAAAGCTATATGATGATGGAGTCCTCCGCCTATTCCGAGTATCAGGTCAGAATTAACGCCTATGGCATCAATATCGACGAGTACGGCATTTTCAAGGGCAAGGATGAAGCCCAGACCGCCGCGCTGGAAACCGCCGTTAAGGACTACCTGAAGCTTCGTATAGACACTTGGATGAAGGAATATATGCCCGAGGAGTTCCCAAAGCTTGAAAATGCTCAGGTGAAGGTTGTGGGCAACTACGTGATGTACGCAATCTTGGACGACGCCGGCAAAACCGCCGCCTTCGCAGCTCTTGAAAAAGCCGTAAAGGCATAAGCTCCGCTAAAATTATAATAGGCTGTGCCATTTTTGGCACAGCCTATTCTTTATTTGATGTTGGGAAAAATTATTTGATGCGCTCTCCGGCTTCGTTGAAGTGGTGCTTAAGGGAGAGCTGAGTGGGGAAGATGGAGACGATAAGGCAAATCAGCTGGGCGGCACAGAGAATTCCGCCGCCAATGGCAACAGAGCTGTTGCCCCGTCCCAAAAGGGGTATCATGACGATTAGAGTAACGGCGAGGATAACCCAGCCCATGATGAACCAAAGCTTGCCGCAAAAGCGGTGAGCGTATGTCCAAGTGTCGTGGTTTTGCATGGAGCGTTTTGTGCGATAACCGAAAAGGCTGTTTATTTCCACCGGCGCGCCCTTAAGAAATAATCTTCCGAAGCCAATCATTGAAAACGGAATGATTAAATCAACAACCAGCGCAAAAACCCAAATAGCCATAGAGTGTCTCCTTGAAAGCAATAAAAAGAAAGCAGACAGCAAAGCCGCGTGCAATTCACAATAACAAAAATTATATCATAGCGCAAGAAAAAGTAAAGAAAAAGCTATTAAAAAAAG
>JAVVZC010000236.1:0-2030 GCA_036650755.1 Oscillospiraceae bacterium | reverse complement strand
ACGGAGCATTTTTTGTGGAACACGGGGTTAAAATGGAACACGCCCGCGGGGCCGTTGGCTTCAAATTCATCGCCGACACGGGCTTTGTCAAGGAAAAAGTCGGACACAAAGCCGTTTCCGATGCGGGCGACGGTGATTTCGTAATATGCCCTCTGGCGGGGGGAGGAGGAAATGCTGTAGGGGCGGCTTGTGCGAACGCCGTCAATTTCCGTGAACAGGTTTATGTATTGACCCGCTTCAAAGGGGGGCAGATAGCCGCTTTTTGAAACAAAACGCAGGGTTTTTGCGCCCTCCGTGGCATCACGGATTTCGGAAATTTTTAGGCTGAGGGATTTTTCGTGGAGCCTTGAAATTATATCGTCCGCCTCGTTACCCACATAGATTTTGTCGCTGCCGATTTTCCGCGCGACTTCGATATCGGAAAGCACCTCCTTGCCGTGGACAAGGGTTCCCAAAAGGGTTTCTTTAATTGTTTTTGACATGGCGCTAAACCTCCTTTGCGATGGCACTTGCAACTTTGTCGGCAAACATATAGTTTGGACCGAAGCCGCAGGCGTTTACCCAGCCGCTGGCAAATTCCAGATTTTTGATTTTGCTCTCCGCCGGGAAGAAAAACACGGAGGATTTTATGTCCTGCTCAAAGCCGTAGATTGCGCCGCCGGGGTGGTTCAGATATCGCATATGGGTGAGGGGCGTTGCAATTTCGATTTCCTCAATGTGCTCCGTGAAGCCGGGGTACATTTTTTCCAAGCGCTCCACGATTTTTGCGCCCGCCTCGTATTTTTTCTCGTAATACTGCTCCGGTGGAAGCTTTTCCCACTCGTCGGCATACTTGAGAGTGCCCGCTGTGATGACGCTTGTGCCCTTTGGCGAAACGCTGGGGTCGTCAACGGTGTAGCAGGTGGCGATTAGGGGGTCGTTGCCGGGGAGAAGCTTGTAGGCGTTTTTGAAGTCCTCATTGGCGTTGAAGCTCTCGTAATTCAAGGTGAAGGAGGTGGTGAAGCCGATTTCCTCGGGTGTGCAGTCCAAGCCGATAAAGCAGGTTATGGCGGAAATTCCAACTGTGTAGGGCTTTAAATATTCCTTTGCGCTCTCGGGAATTTCGTTTTTGTCAAGGAGCGCGCCATAGGTTGCAATTGGGGAGATGTTTGAAATTATTTTCTTTGCCCTATATTCCTTGCCGTTCTCGTCGATAACGCCAACAGCGGCGCCGTTTTCCAAAATCAGCTTTTTGACGCCGCAGTTAAACTTGATTGCGCCGCCGTTTTTGCGGATGGATTCTGTGATGGCTTGGTTCATCATCATTGAGGTGCCGCGAAGATAAAAGGGCTTATCCTCCATGTAGAAGTTGGTGCATTTTGCAAGGATTGACCAAGGAAACCTTGCGGGGGGCATTCCCATAAAGCACCAATAGGCGCTTAAAACAAGCTGAAGCTTGGGCGCCTTGAAAAACTCGTCCAAAACCTCCTGTGTGCTTTTCAGTCCGAATTTTGCAAGGGTTGGGTAAAGCTTTGGAAAGCCGATTTTCATGATTGCTTTTTTCAGTCCGCCCGGCTCGCCCTCGCTTTGGGCGCTTTTTGCCGCAAAGGCGGCTGCCTCGTCACAAAAGGCATAGATGGCTTCAAAGTATTTTAGGATGCCGTCTTTTTCCTCGGGGAAAAGACCGATTAGGTGCTGCTGGCATTTTTCACGGTCGGCAGGCAGGCTGATGCCTGTGCCGTCGGGGAAATTGACACGGAACAGCTCTTTGATTTCGATCCAGTCAATTTGATTTTCGATGCCGTAGCGCTTGAATTGTTCGCGCAGAGGGCCCGGCTTTTCGGGGGTGCCCATTGAGCTTAGCTGATGGAGCGCAACCTCAAATTCAAATCTGCCCCGGCGAAAGCTTGTTCCGCAGCCGCCGGGAATGTTGTGCTTTTCGAACAAGGCGACTTTTTTCCCCTTTTCGCAAAGGGTGGCGGCAGCGGCAAGCCCGCCGTTTCCCGCGCCGATTACGATTACGTCGTAGTTTTCCATGGTTTTCTCCTCAT
>JAVVZC010000235.1:0-2031 GCA_036650755.1 Oscillospiraceae bacterium | reverse complement strand
AGCATCCGAAGGGGCAAAATCTGCAAAATCTACAGAACATATTCGCCGCGCAGAGCCAGAGACAGATGTTTCCGCCAAAGCCGGCGGCGGGGAAGCCCTGACTAAAGCCGCGATAGGAGTTTCCGCCGGAGCGAAGCTCGTTTAAAAGGCTGTTGTACTCGGCGTTTGTGGGCTCCATGGAGACGGCGGTTTCCGCCTGCTCCAAGGCAACAATGCGGTTGCCAAGCCCGTAGTTTGACACGGCGGAGAGGTAATACCAGCGGGCGTCACGCTCATATTGCGGCACCTGCTCCAAAGCGTTGAGAGCCTCGGAATAGTGACCGCTGCGGATGTAATTCATGGCGGCGCGGACAGCGTTTGAGTCATCACTGCCGGAGGAGCTGCTGCCATAGCTGCTCTGACCGTAGCCCGTGTATGCACCGTAGGCTCCGCCAAAGCCACTGCCATAGCCGCCAAAACCGCTCTGGTTTTGGGGCGGGTTTTTGATTTGGTCATAGGCGGCGTTAATTTCGTTCATTCGGCGTTCCGCGGACTTATCCCCCGGGTTAACGTCCGGGTGATATCTTTTTGCAAGGGTGCGGTATGCTTTTTTTATTTCATCATCGGAGGCGTTTGGAGACACACCGAGGACTTTATAGGGATCTGAAATCATTGGTGATTTTCTCCTTTTCGCCTGTCTTTTCGGGCTTGTTCAAGGTGGTAGCGGGTCCAAACCCCGGAATAGAGGATGTTTCGCAGAATTGCAAGATCCTCCACCAGTGGAAGTTTTTCGAACTCCATCGTACAGTCTCCGATAAGCATTGTCAATATATCTCTAAAATACTCGTCCCCGCGCCCGGCGTTTTTTGAGGCGACAAGCGGGTTAAAGCTGTGTTTTCGGATGTCCTTGTCAAGGTCGATAACGGCGTCCATAATGTAGATAAATTCGCCCAAGGCGGCGCCGGTGCGACGCAGTGAGGCTGCCCAGCGATCCTCGGAAAAAACGAAAATCTCGCCCATCAGCTCACCGAAAATTTTTGCGCCGGTGTCCGGGTTTTGCTCACCGGATTTTTCAAATTCGGAAAGCCGCTCCAAGCAGTTTTTCATGGTGGAGCACTGACGGGGGTACTGCTCGCCGATGCGGGCAAATTTTTTCTTCATGAGTGAGGCTTGGATAAGGCTGAAGATGTTGTGGTCGTCGTGCCAGTTGTCAAGCAGGTTAAGGTAGGCAAGTGCCACGTTCATATCGGCGGCGTAGTTTGTTATTTCCGAAATGCAGAAGGCGTGGCGCTTTGAGGGATGAACGATACAGCGCTCCTCGCCCTCTTGGGAAAGCTCCGGCTCATAGAGAGAGGAGAGCAGAATAATCAGGAAGGTCATGTCATAGGTAAGGGTAAAGCGCCCGATTTGACCGTGGCGGGTTTTCAGTGCCTTGCAAAGTCCGCAATAGCACGCCTTGTAGCGAGCTTTTTCGTCCTCACTCATGATATCGGGGTTGGCAACTATATAGCCGAACAAAATTGCATCGCTCCTTTAGGTTTTTTTCTCGAAGGCGGTTCCGCATTTTTTGCATACTACGCGGATGTTTCCCTTGCCCCGAGGCACACGCATTACGGCGCGGCAGGAGGGGCATTTGAAGAATTTGTATTCACGGCGCTGCTTGAACATATCCCGACGCAGTCGCAGAAAAGTGAGAAGCCGATTTTTTTGTTGCAGGTATTTTTCGTTCTCACTGCGGCGCTTTTCGAAATTTTTCGAGAAAACCCGAAAATAGGAAAAGATAATCAGCAGGATGGCAAAGATTAAGATGAAGTTCTTAAGCTTTGAGCCAAAGAACAGAGATAGGATAAGGATGAAAAGGGAAAAGTAGGTAAGGGCTTTTGAAAGCTCATCCAAGCCGTATCGTCCGTACATAAATTTTGCGAGCTTGTTTTTCATGTTTTCCTCCGCATTGATATTAGGCGATATTATCGTCGAACTGGCTGTTGTAGAGCTTGGCGTAAAAGCCGCCGTCCGCAAGAAGTGCTTCGTGGGTGCCCCGCTCGATTATGC
>JAVVZC010000234.1:0-2033 GCA_036650755.1 Oscillospiraceae bacterium | reverse complement strand
AATTATAGAGTTCTCATTAAAGTGGCGCTCAATATGGAAAGGTCGTGCTGTTATGGGCTTGTTCAACAAAATAATCTGTCCGAAATGTGGCAAGGAATATTCCGATTTTAGAACCGGCTGTCCCAATTGCGGAGCAAGAAAGCAAAATAGCAGCAGCCGCACTCCCACAAGCAGCGACGCTGTTCGCAGTGGCACGGCGGCGCACGCGGGTGCTCAGGCAAATTCACGTTGGCGGCTCATTTTTGGGCTTTGCCTTGTGGCGGCGGTTATCATCGCCGTTATTGTCCTCATCACAACCACTCTCGGCGGCGCATACAACGTCGCGCCTTCGCCCTCTCCCTCCCCCTCCGCAAGCGCAACTCCCGTTCCCACCCCAACTCCCACTCCTCCCCCCACACCAACCGTGGAATCCGTCACAATCAAGTTTCTTGGCGAGCAAAAAACCGAGTTTTCCATGAAGGTGGGGCAAACGCTTCAGCTCACCGCCGACATCTATCCCCTTGACACCGGCGGAACCGTCACTTGGAAATCCTCCGATCCCGCCAAGTGCACAGTTGACAAAAACGGTCTTGTAACCGGCGTTGGCGCGGGCTGGGGCAGCGTTATCGCCACCTGCTACGGCAAGAGCACGGAGTGCAAGGTTTTGGTTTCCTAAACAAACTCAAAAGCATCGGCGAGCAGAACTGGCGGCTTTTCAGTCACTTTTTCTGCCCGCCGTTTTCTGTATAAATCCACAAAAAGGGAGACACAATTCTGTGGCAAAATCCAATTCTCAGCCCACATATTTCAAATTATTCCTGCACACGCTGACCCTTTCCGCCTTTACCATCGGCGGCGGCTATGTTATGGTTCCCCTGATGAAGGAGCGTTTTGTTGACAAGCTCCACTGGATTGACGAGGACGAATTGGCGGAGCTGACGGCGCTTGGTCAGTCCGCGCCCGGAGCCATGGTTGTGAACGCCGCCGTACTCATGGGCTATCGGCTTTTGGGCTTTTGGGGCGCAATCTGCGCACTTTTGGGCACCGCTCTGCCCCCAATTTTCATCCTCACACTGGTCTGCGGCTTCTATGAGCTAATCCGTGACAACACCTACGTTTCCGCCGCCTTTCGGGGAATGCGGGCAGGCGTTGCCGCCGTCATTGCGGACACCGTGACCACCATGGCAGCCCCCTATTTTCACAAGGACAAGGCAATCTATCTTGCCATCATGGCAGCCGCTTTCATAACCGCTTGGTGCTTCAAAATCAACGTGGCGTTCATCATTCTCGCCAGCGGCGCACTTGGCGTTCTCATCGGCGCAATCCAAAAACGAAGGGGGCGGCAAGCATGATTTTTCTGCGACTATTTTTAAGCTTTTGCATGATCGGCGCTCTCGCCTTTGGCGGCGGCTATGCGGCTTTGCCCCTGATTTCTCAGCAGTGTGTGGACATAAACCACTGGCTCACAATGTCCGAATTTTCGGATTTGCTCACCATCTCACAAATAACCCCGGGGCCCATCGCCATAAATTCCGCCACCTTTGTTGGCATGAAGGTTGCGGGCTTTCCCGGCGCTGTTGTCGCCTCCTTGGGCTTCATGCTGCCCCCCTTTCTTTTGGTTACGCTCCTGTTTTGGGTGTTTAAAAAGTACGGCAAAACGGATATTTCCCAAAATATTTTAAGCGGCTTAAAACCCTGCGTGGTCGCCCTAATCGCCGTTGCCGCCTTGAACGTTTTGACAGACTCCCTCTGGGGCGGTGCCCCAATTTCCCTTGCAGGCACTGACTTTTTCTCCCTTGTCTTGGCACTTGCAAGCTTCCTTGTGCTGCGCAAATGGCGGGTGGGAATTATAAGCACCATCCTCGCCTGCGGCGCCCTCGGCGTGCTTGAGGAAGTGATTTTTTCGCTTTTCCGCTGAAAGTTGTTGACAAATGGTCGGGATATAGTGTAGAATAACAGCCGTCGACACATGGACGCTTAGCTCAGCTGGTAGAGCATCCGCTTGACGTGCGGAAGGTCACAGGTTCGAGTCCTGTAGCGTCCACCAAGACAGC
>JAVVZC010000233.1:0-2076 GCA_036650755.1 Oscillospiraceae bacterium | reverse complement strand
TGGCGGGTCCTTTTTTGGGGGTAAAAAGATAGACTTTTTTATAACGAAGTATTATAATCGAGATATCATTTTTGACTTAATATTTCAGCCGGAGGACGCACATTTGAAACCAAAAATGCGGAAGCTTTTTATAGCTGCCTTGCTCTGCCTTGCGCTTTGCTCAATTTTATACATATTTATAATAGAAACCAAGCCCTCTGTGCGCCTATCTGTTATCGCTGTGAACCTTATTCTTGGGGCGCTGATTTTCCACGCCTCCTACCAAAACCGCAAAACTCGGCAGACTCTGCGCCGTGAGCGGGATCATCTTCGGAATATTTTGGATAACATTCCCATGCCGCTTTTTATAGTGGACAAAAACCGCAGCCTTAATTTTATCAACGCCGCCGCCATGGAGCTTTTTAACTGCACAGGTGAAATTCTCGGCAAGCCCTGTCATTGCCTTGGCACCTGCATTTGCAACACGCCCTCCTGCGCGATTGAACAAATGACGCGCAGCGGCAACAAGCGCGCCTATTACGAGGAGGAGGGCAAAACCTATATGGTCAGCACCGCCGCCTTGGAGCTTGGCACCCAAGGAGACGGGCGTTATGTGGAGCTTATTCAGGACATCACAGATGTGGTGGAGGCAAAAAAACTTCTGGAAGAAAAAACAATCGAGCTTGAAACCATGTCGGAAAACATAATCGGCGGCATCCTTATCACCACCCTGGAGGAGGGCTATCCCGTCCTCCGCTGCAATCAGGGCTATCGGGACATGACAGGTCGTGACGAAGCTCAAATTTTGGGTCACCGCGCCCTGCAATGGGTACTGCCGGAGGACGCCGCCCGCCTAAACAGCAAAATTACGGAGCAGCTTTTAGCGAGCAATCAGGTCAGCTTGGAGCATCGTCTCCACGTTGAGGACGGCAGTCTGCTTTGGGTGTCACTGCGGGGCAAGCGCTGCACGCTTCGGGGGCAAACTGTGGGCGTTTGGATTTTAACCGACATCAACGCCGCCAAAAAGGTGGAGCTGGCGCTTAGAATTGACGAGGAGCGCTACCGCATTGCCATGCAGAGCACCGAGGACATCATCATCGACTACGATATCAACAGCCATGTGATGTACCATTCCTCCAAGGCAAAGGAGGTTTACGGCGTGCCGGAGCTTATGGAAAAAATGCCGGAGAGCATTTTGGACAACGGCACGGTGCTTCAGGAGTCGCGGCAGGTCTATTTGGATTTGTTCCGTCAGCTCTCCGAAAATGTTAAGAGCTGTAGCTGCGTCTTAAAAACTCGGGCGGCGGATGGTCGCATTTTGTGGAACCGCCTGACCTTCACTTCCATCTTTGACGACGAGGGCAACACCGCCCGCGCCATCGGAATTTTGCAGGACATTACAAGGGAAAGAAAAATTGAGCTTCAACAGCAGCGGGAGGCGCGCTACCTTGAAATCAGCAGTCAGGACGGCAACGTCTACTATGAGGCGGATTTGACCAAGCGTGTATTTTTATCGGGGCACGAAAGCGCGGTGCAAACCTTTGGTGAAAGCACCTCCGATAATTTTGACGCCGTGGTGGAGCTTCTGCTGCGCCACAGGGTCTTTGAGCAGGACCGCGCTCTTGTGCGGGAAAAAACCGCCGTTGAAACGCTGACGGCGCAGTACGAGGCGGGCGTTTCACGTTCGGCGGTGGAATACCGACGGATTATGGGCGATAAGCTGGTTTGGTCGGAATGCTCCGTTCAGATTTTTCTTGACACAGAAAGCGGAAATCTTCACTGCATCGGCTGTATTCGCAACATACATCAGATGAAAATAAAGGAGCTTGCCCTTCAGGAAAAAGCGGAGCGGGACCTTTTGACCGGCATTTACAACAAAATAACCGCCGAGCTGATGATACAAAACGCCACTGACTTCATACCGGAGGATGCCGTCAGCGGTGCGTTTTTATTGATTGATGTGGACGATTTTAAAAACGTGAACGACAGCTTGGGTCACGCCAGCGGTGACGAGGTGCTCAAAAAGGTCGCCCAAGGGTTGATTTCACTTTTTCCCGGCGGCGATATTGTGGGGCGCATGGGCGGCGACGAATTTGT
>JAVVZC010000232.1:0-2079 GCA_036650755.1 Oscillospiraceae bacterium | reverse complement strand
AAAAAACCGCAGGAATGCGGGTGAAAGGACATAAAATCATGACTGTTAAAGACCGCTTCTTATCATATATCGCCTTCGACACCCAATCTCGGGACGACGCTCCCGCAATACCCAGCACGGAAAAGCAATGGGCGCTTGCCCGCTTTTTGGAAAAGGAGCTGCTGTCCCTTCACGCCGAAAACGTCCGCATTGACGAAAACTGCTATGTTATGGCGGAGCTGCCCTCAAATTTGGGCGAAAAAAAGCTGCCCGCACTGGGCTTTATCGCCCATCTTGACACCTCCCCCGACGCCTCCGGCGAGAATGTGAAGCCCCAAATAATCGAAAACTACGACGGCGGCGTCATCGTTTTGAACGCCGAGAAAAACATGGTTTTGGACCCTCGGGAGTTTGAAAGTTTAAAAACTCATGTGGGCGAAACCCTGATAACCACCGACGGAAGCACACTTTTGGGCGCGGACGACAAGGCGGGCGTTGCGGAAATCATGTGCCTTGTGGAGCGGCTTTCCACCCACCCGGAAATCCCCCACGGCAAGCTTTGCTTTGCCTTCACCCCCGACGAGGAGGTGGGCTGCGGCGCGGACAAATTTGACGTTGCCGCCTTTGGCGCGGACTTTGCCTACACCGTGGACGGCAGCGATTTGGGCGAAATCGAATTTGAAAACTTTAACGGCGCGGACGCGGATATTTACATCAGCGGCAAAAGCATCCACCCGGGCACAGCCAAGGACAAAATGATCAACGCCGCCCTAATCGCAACGGAGTTTGCCGCCCTGCTGCCCGCCTTCGAAACCCCGGGGCACACGGAAAATTACGAGGGCTTCTACCACCTTCACGCCATGTGCGGCAGTGTGGAAAACGCGGAGCTACACTATATTATTCGTGACCACGACCGTGAAAAATTTGAAAAACGCAAGGAATTTATGGCGAACGCCGCAGATTTTGTGAACAAAAGGCAGGGCGAAAACGTCATAGAGCTTAAAATACAGGATCGCTACTACAACATGCGGGAGCAAATTTTGCCACATATGGAGCTTATTCGGCTTGCGGAAGCCGCCATGGAGGCGGAGGGCGTTTCGGCATGGTGCGCACCAATTCGGGGCGGAACCGACGGCGCGCGGCTGTCATTTATGGGCTTGCCCTGCCCCAATCTTTGCACCGGCGGGCACAATTTCCACGGCCCCTATGAATATTGCTCTGTGCAAGCCATGGAAAAAGTCGTTGATATTTTGGTAAAAATCACGGAGCTGTTTGCAGAGAAAAACTAAGATTTGAACTCGGAGAAACAATGGAAGCTTTAAAAAGAATTGCGGCGGTAAACGACATTTCCGGCGTGGGAAAGTGCTCGATAACGGTTGCGCTGCCCGTCATTTCCGCCAGCGGCGTGGAGTGCGCGCTTTTGCCCACAGCACTGCTTTCCACCCACACGGGTGGTTTTGAGGGCTACACCTTCAAGGATTTGACGGACGAAATGCTGCCAATCGCACAGCACTGGAAAAATGAAAAAATCCCCTTTGACGGGGTTTATTCGGGCTATCTCGCAACGGCGGAGCAGGCAAAAACCTTGGAGGCGGTCATTGAGCTTTTGGCAACGCCCGCAACAAAAATAATCGTTGACCCGGTGATGGCGGACAACGGCGAATATTATTGCAACCACGGCGACGAGATGTGCGCCGGCTTCAAAAGGCTTTGCGCTCGGGCGGACATCATCACCCCAAACATTACCGAGGCGGCACTGCTGACGGGGCTGCCCTACAAAAATGCCCCCCACAACGCCGAATATATCGACGCGCTTTTGGGGGGCTTGGGGGCGCTTTGCCACGGGATTATCGCGATTACCGGGGTGTCATTTGACAATAAAAGCCTTGGAGTGGTGGCGCTGGACAGCAAAACGGGTGAGCGCTGCTTTTTCTCAAGACCCACGGCACCGGGCGTTTTTTGCGGCACAGGTGACATTTTTGCCTCCGCGTTCTCGGCGCTGATGCTCCGGGGCGCCGGACTTTCGGCGGCAACGGAGACGGCGGTTTCACTGGTGGGAGACAGCATTGAGCGAACAGTTTTGAGGAACGACCCCCGACG
>JAVVZC010000231.1:0-2095 GCA_036650755.1 Oscillospiraceae bacterium | reverse complement strand
TTGTATAGTATAAAAACTTATGCTTCGTCGGAAATTACTCCATAGCCGCCATTTTTGCGGCGATAAACCACGGCGAAGGTGTTGTCCTCATCTTGATTTTTGAAGGCGAAGAAGGTGTGCTCCAAAAGGTTCATTTGGAGGATTGCCTCCTCGATTGTCATGGGTTTTAGGGGGAAATGCTTGTTGCGGATGATTTTGAAATCGTCCTCCTCCGGCTCGGCAAGGTAGCTGGGATCCGGCTCCATTTCGAAGGCACCCTCCCGGAGGCGTTTTTCCAAACGGGTTTTGTTCTTGCGGATTTGCCTTTCGATGGAGGCGCAGGCGGAGTCGATGGAGGCGTGCATATCACTTGTAATTTCACTTACGCGGTAGAAGGTGCCGTTGTTTTCGATGGTAACTTCGGCAATGAAGCGGCCCCTTTCGGAGCTAAAGGTGACAAAGGCTTCGGCATCTCCACGGAAGAAACGGTCAATTTTTGTAATTTTGCGCTCGGCATACTGCTTCAGTTCATCGGACACTTGAATTTTTTTTTCGGTGATGGTAAATTTCATAATTTCCAGCTCCTTCTTGCGGCAAGTCGCCAATTCTCGTGAACGTGCTTCACGGTGAGGAAGGTGGGTCGGAAACCTGCTTGGCATCCTTCCTTATGCTTATTATACCATAAATCAGCAATTGTACAACATAAACTTGATACAATTCACAAATGGGACATACATTTTTTGGAATTACATCGCGAGGGAGCCCATGGGGTCCCAAGGCTGCAAAACTAGGGGCGTTTGCCTCAGCTCGGCTCTGATTGTTTCGGGCAAATAGCGCTTATCCACCAAAACCTGATAGAGATATTCGGAAAACCAAGCGTCGCTCATAACGTAATAGCCCTTGTTGCCGCTGTCCTCGCCCCAACTGTTTTCCACCTTCCAGCGGTTTGGCTCGCCGTTTTCGTCAAGGTTCACACCGGTGAAAACCATGGCGTGGGTCATAAGGCTCTCGTGATAATCCAGCCGCTGTGCCTTTGTGGCGGAAAAATTGTAGCCCAAAAGGCTCTCAAAATCGAAGCCCTCCAAATCCATGCTGCCGTATTCCCTGTCAAGGCGTTTGCCCACGTCGCAGCCGAACCAGACGGGTTTTCCGTCCAAAAGCTGGGCGATTGCAAACTTTTTCAAGTCGCCAACAGGCAGATTGAGGTAGCGAACCGGGTGCCCGCCCGCCACGTTTCCAAGGTAGGCGACGGTGTAGCATTTGTGGTAGGGCTTGTCGGCGGTGGGGGCGTTTATAAGGCTGCAATAGTCCTCCAACTGCCAGCCCACGTAGTTTGTGAAAAAGTCACGAGGTGGCAGGTTTTCGATGCGGAGGAACTTTTTGTCCCGATTACGCAGCTCCAAATTGACAGTTTCCGGCGGGCTGCCCAAAGCGATGGAAAGTGTGCGGAAAACTTCGCCCAGCATGTCGTTTTTCATGGCGCCCAGCTCCACGGAGCAGGTGCCGCCCTTGAAGGCGGAGCGGAGCGTGGCGGCGTATTCCCGCAGCTTTGCGGTCAGCAGCTTGTTTAAAAACTCGCTGTTTGAGGAGTGAAAGCTCTCGGGCATGGAGCTTTTCGGCACCGCGCCGTATTTTTCAATCAGGCTGCGGAACATATCCCACTGACCGCCGTCACCCAGCGGTGCCGTCAAAAGGTGGGAAATCAGTCGGTCGGTCAGCGGCAGTTCGGCGGTTTCAAGGATGCTTTCAAGGAAGAAATTTGACTTTTCCAGCTTGTCATAGAACATGGTGTAGCTTTGGGAAAACTCGAAATCCTCCAAGTTGAGCCGCCGCGCCGCGTCCCGTGACATGGCGTTCAGCGCCGCAAACATCCAGCAGCGCCCGGACTTTTTTTGGCTTCGCGCCGGGCTTGGGGGCAGCTCCACGGAGAAGCCGAAGCGCATTCTTCGGGGCATGTCAAAGGCGGCGGCGGAGCCTTCCAAGCCGTTTTTGACAACGCAGTTCATTGCCGCACGAGAGCCGGCGCGGGAGACGAAGTCCGCCTGAAAACCGGAGAGGGATTTTTCGGTGATTGGGTTCATTGTATGTAGCCTCTTTTCTGATTATTTTTGGTGAT
>JAVVZC010000230.1:0-2104 GCA_036650755.1 Oscillospiraceae bacterium | reverse complement strand
TAATGCGCTTTGGCCATTTTGCGACAAATTCTGCGGACAAGATGGACATAAAGCCTGCCAAAACCACAAGCTCAATGCCGTTTTCGGAAAGCGCGGCGTTAATTTTGTTTTCAAAATCCTCGGCGGAGGTGCAGGACTTTTTGTCCACAACCGCCGTTTTTATGTTGTCCTTCTCGGCACGCTTTAGTGCAAAGGCGGAGGGGGAGCTTGAAATGACAAGCGCAAGCTCCCCGCTTTTGATTATTCCGACTGCCTGCGCGTCTATGAGCGCCTGCAAATTTGTGCCGCCGCCGGAAACCAAGACGGCGATTTTCGCTTTTAGCATATTGTAACGCCCTCGTCCGAGCGGATAATTTCGCCCATCACATAGGCGTTTTCGCCGTTTGCATTAAGGATTTCAACTGCTTTTTCGGCATCCGCCTTGGAAACAACAACGCTCATGCCAACGCCCATGTTGTAGGTGTTGAACATGTCCCGCTCGGGGATGTTGCCGGTTTTTGCGATGAGGTCAAAAATCGGAAGAATTTTTAGAGCGCTGCGTGAAATTTTTGCGCCAAAGCCGTGTGGCAGACTGCGGGGAATGTTTTCGTAGAAGCCGCCGCCGGTGATGTGGGAAACAGCCTTGACGGTAACTGCGTCCAAAAGCGCCAGCATGGGCTTAACATAAATTCTTGTGGGGGTTAGCAGGGTGTCGCCAAGGGAAGCTCCGTTAAGCTCCGCGCGGGGGGAGGTTAAATCCGCGTGCTCAATGTCAAAAACCTTTCGCACAAGGGAAAAACCATTGGAGTGAACGCCGCTGGAGGGCAGAGCGATGATGGCGTCGCCCTCGGAAACTGCGCTTTTGTCAAGGATGCGGGATTTATCCACAACGCCCACGGAGAAGCCCGCAAGGTCGTATTCGTCGATGGGGTAGAAGCCGGGCATTTCCGCGGTTTCGCCGCCGATTAGGGCACAGCCGCTTTGGACACAGCCCTCCGCAATGCCGGAAACTATGGAAGCAATTTTTTCGGGCACATTCTTGCCGCAGGCGATGTAGTCAAGGAAAAAGAGGGGCTTTGCGCCACAGCAAATAATGTCGTTAACGCACATTGCAACGCAGTCTATGCCAACGGTGTCGTGGCGTCCCATGAGGAAAGCAAGCTTTAGCTTTGTGCCAACGCCGTCGGTGCCTGAAACGAGAACAGGGTGGGGTGTTTCGGATAGGTCAAGCTCAAAAAGTCCGCCGAAGCCGCCGATATCGGCGGTGTTGCCGTTTAGCATTGTGCGGGCAATGTGGCTTTTCATAAGCTCAACCGCCTTGTAACCCGCCGTGATGTCAACGCCTGCTGCGGCGTAGCTGTCAGATTTTGATGTATTCATTGTGTCACTCCTTACCGTTCCAACAATAGGTACATAAATTTTCTTCGGGCAAGCCGATGGCTTCAACAAGTCCGCCAAGGCTTTGGAATTCAAGGGACGCGAATTTCAGCTTTTCGCAGATTGCGCAGCGCATTTTTTTGCCCCGCTCTGTGCTGCCGTCGCTGTATTCGTCAAGATGGGAAACCCCTGCCTTGCCCTCCAGCTCGTGGATGGTGCGGCGGGTGATTAGGTCCATGTCGCTTGTGCTTCGGGAGAAGTTAAGGTATTTGCAGCCGAACATTATGGGCGGGCAGGCGGAGCGCATGTGAACTTCGTCCGCGCCGTTTTCATAGAGGAAGCTGACGGTTTCGCTAAGCTGAGTGCCGCGGACAATGCTGTCGTCCACAAAGAGAAGCTTTTTGCGGCAGATAAGGTCGTGGACGGGGATGAGCTTCATTTTTGCAACGTGGTTGCGGGCTTTTTGGGTGGTGGAAATGAAGCTGCGAGGCCATGTGGGGGTGTATTTTACAAAGGGGCGGGCAAAGGGAATGTGGCTTTCGTTGGAGTAGCCGATGGCGTGGGGAATGCCGGAATCGGGCACGCCGCAGACGTAATCCACAGGGGGGAGAGCGCCCCGCGCCGCTTCATTTTTTGCCATGATGTGACCGTTGCGGGCACGCATTACTTCCACGTTAACGCCCTCATAGGTGGCATTGGGATAGCCGTAATAGCTCCACAAAAAGGCGCAGATTTTAAGGTTTTTGTT
>JAVVZC010000229.1:0-2109 GCA_036650755.1 Oscillospiraceae bacterium | reverse complement strand
TTGTTCTAGGATATAATTATCTGGGTGATAATGATGCCAAGGTATGAGCGTATCCGCAACTTGCGCGAGGATGCTGATATGACGCAGGCGGAAGTCGGAAGAATAATCAACGTGCCCCAAAGAACCTACGCCTACTACGAAAGCGGTCAGCGAATGGTGCCGCCGCCCGTGCTCTGCGCCCTTGCAAGGTTTTACAAAACCAGCGTGGATTACATTTTGGGCATGACGGACAGGCAACAACCAAACATCTGAAATAAAGCTCCCGCGGCATTGCCGTGGGGGCATTTGTCCCTTGGAAAACGGGGCGGATAAAGCATAAAAAATCGGCGGGAAAAGCAGCGCTTGCTTCTCCCGCCGATGTTTTTTTATTTGGTCAGGGCTTTGCCGATTTGTTTTAAAATTGCAAGGCAAAGCCGCTCGAAAATGATGGAGACAATCACCACAACAAGGGTGTAGGCGAAAAGCTCCTCGGTGTCGAGGGTGACCTTCGCGTCGTAGATTTTGCCGCCGATTGAGCCTGCGGCGATGCCGATAACCTCCGCCGCAACGCCGGATTTCCAAGCAATGCCAAGCCCCAGCTCGCAGGCGCTTTGGGCAAAGGGACCCACAAAGGGCAGGTAGATAAAGCGAAAACGGTCACGGCGGAGCATTCCGAAAACTGCCGCCGCCTCAAAGCGTTCTCGGGGAACGGCGAACATTCCGGCTTGGAGGTTGGTGTAAAAAATCGGCAAAACCATGATGGCGGTCACCAAAATCGCAAGGTTTTTTGAGCCTACCATAAAGAGGGCGATAACGGCGAAGGAGGCAACGGGCGCCGCCTTCATAGCGCCCACAAGTGGCAGGAAAAGCGTGCGCAAAAAGCGGATTTTGTATGCCGCGACAGCCATTACGCTTCCCAAAGCAGCGCCGATTGCAAAGCCCAGCATAATTCGGGACATGGAAAAACCCAGGGTTCTGAAAAATTGGGCGTCGCCCAAAAGCGTGAAAAGCCGCGCCAAAACCGAGAGGGGAGTGGGCAAAAAAAGCTGCTCCCCAATAAGCATGGCGGCGCCTTGCCAAACTGCCAGCCAAAAAACGGCGGCGACGGCGATAAAGATTTTATTTTGTGAGGTAGAAGTTTTCATCGGGAAGTGTCCCTCCGACAGCCTTTGGATTTTGTTCGAAAAGTACCTTTAAATAGGCGCTGACAGCGGTTTTCATGGCGTCGTCTCTGTAGAAAACCAAGTTGCAGGAGGGGATTGCCTTTTCCGCCACCTTGGCTTCGGGGACGATGCCCGCCTTGGCAATTAGCGCGGCGGCGTCGGGGAGGTTGCCCTTGACCCAAGTGACGGAGCTCTCGTAATCGGCAAGAAAGCTCTGGACAAGCTCCGGGTTTTTCTCCGCGAATTCACGATTAACCACCAAAACCCCGGTCACAAGCTCACCTTCAAGCCCTGCGTTTTTCCATTCGGAGGTCAGGTCAAGGGCGATGCGGGCGTTGGGATTTTTCATCAAAACCGTGGTGGCGTAGGGCTGGGGCAGCACGGCGAGTGTGCCGGGCTGAACGTTTTCGCCGGCAAGGAGAGCGGCGATTTCCGTGGCTTCGGACTTGAATTCAACGGTGAGCCCAGTTGCGGGGTCGATGTTGTTTTTGGAGAGGATTGCGTTCAAAACGTACTCGGGGGTTGTGCCCTTGCCGGTGGAATAGACGGTTTTTCCAGCTAAATCGGCGACGGTTTTGATGCTGTCACCGACCTCGATAAGGCTCAAAACGCCCAAGGTGTTGACCGCGGCGACTTGGATTTTGCCCTCTGTTTTGCCGTAGAGCACGGAGGCAAGGTTCGCGGGGATTGCCGCCATGTCGCATTCGCCCTTGGCGATAAGCCCGCTGATTTCGTCCGCGGTGCCGTAGATTGTGCTGTCAAGAGTGTAGGAGGTTTTGCCGTTTGCGCCCTCGTCCAAAAGCTTAATCAGCCCCATGGAGGTGGGACCCTTAAGGCTTGCAAGGCGGATGCTGCCACTTGGGGCGGGAGCGGGAGTGGCGGAAACCACAGGAGCCTCCGAGGGGGCAGGGGCTTTGGGGGCGCAGGCGGTGAAGCTTGCAAGGACAAGGAGGACTGCAAGAACAAG